>JAGLEG010000481.1 GCA_023145185.1 Thermoplasmata archaeon | reverse complement strand
CTTTATTCGCGCCCAACCCCCGTCACCGTTTACGGTCGTGACGATGGGAAGCAACAGCATAACAAGTAACAACAGCGCGAATAATACGAGGAAGCGAGCTCCATACGTCCCCTTCATCATTCGATATATGGATCGAACGCTATATTCAATTTTGGGGAGTAAGCCCCCCTAAAAAACGGGGGGCGACATCAGTCCAAAATGCTTCACTGTTGTGGAGGCTGTTCAGGCGCTGGGAGGTTGGACATGTCCGCGCCGGGCATCGGGGCCGGGGCGGGAACGGAACCAACAGGGGCCGCAACAGGAGCGGGCGCAGCCTCAGGAACAGAAGCGGGCACAGGCGCCGGATTGGGTGTGGGCTCGGGAACCGCCTCGGACGCCACAGCCGCCTCCTGGGCAGGAGGAAGGGCGGTGGAGAGATCAACGGCCTGAGCGGCGGGAAGAGCGGTGGACATATCCTGGGGCACGCCAAGACCGGCTTGAACGAACGGAGCAAGAGCGGCAGTGGTGGTGATCTGCTCCCAGGACACGGAAGGCATGATCTTGCGCATGTTGCGGACGGTCTTGATGCGCTTCTCGGCGCTGTTCTTCTTGCGCTGAATAACCGACAGCGTGATCACAATGGCGAGGATCAAGGCCACGAGAATAAGCCAGATCGGCCACATGCCAGGACCGAAAGGACCGATGTTCTCCTGGTCAACCTCCTTGGGAGGGATCGGGGGATGGCTGAAAGGATTCAGCGGATCGGTCTCGTTCATGTACTCCTGAAGATTGGAGAACTCATCCCCGTCAACATCATTGTCAGAATCCTTCTCAAGAGGATCAAGATGGAACTTGATCTCCCACCAGTCAGGAATATTGTCAAGGTCGGCATCCCCCTCCTTAATGTAGGGACCTGATCTGGGCTCCTCAACAAGGATAGTGAACGAAAAAGAGGCGTCGTTCTCAACAGAGTCGGTGACGACAAGCTTGATGGTGTGCTCACCGGCTACGAAGTTGGCGGTCATGAGACTGGTGATGCCGAACTGGATCATGCCAGTAGGACCGCTCTTGTACCACTTGTAAGAGATAGAATCGCCGTCAAGGTCAAAAGAGTCCGTTGCATCAAAGGTTATGGGCTCGTTGCTGTAGAGGATCTCACCGCCGGTGGGAGAGGTTATCTCGATCACAGGATAGGTGTTCACCTTGATGTTGTACTCGGGAGAGGACTTCAAGGGGTTGCCCGCAAGGTCCTTCGCACGAACCTGAATATAGTTGTTATCACCACGCCTTAACGTCAGACGGAGGTTCACAAGCACGGTGTTGCCGCTCTCGGCGTCCTTGTAGGGCTTCCAGGGTGTGAACTTGTCAGTTCCAGAAGTGGTGAAACGATACTCGATGCTCTCACCGTCAACACCGGATTCGGTGTCGTCTATCTGGATCTGAATGCTCTGAACGGGGTTGATCTGGAAATCATCCTCATCAGCTGGAGACTTCAGACGATACCTCGGCTGATCGGAGTCGATCCAGATGTTGTGGGGCTCGGAATAACCATAGTCGTTACCCGCAAGGTCCTTCGCACGGAAACGAATGTAGTTATCCTTACCATTGCGGAACCAACCTACAACAACTACACGAAGAGATGTGCCGGGAGCGTAGCTCTCCTGAACCTGCTCCCACTCACCTATGAGATTGGCTACACCACCGGTGGAGGTCTCGTACTCGATGGAGAGGGGATCGACACCGGTGATGGTGTCATTCACAAGAATGGAACACGTGGGACGAATGTCGGTGATCCAAACATCAGAAGATGGGTAAAAAGCGTCGAAATATACCGTCGTAAGGTCAATACGAATTGTGGAGAAAACCTCGGGACCGTGGTTGCCAACAGAATCCTCGGCCCAGAGATATATCTTGTTGGTGCCCTCGGGGATAGACTCGATCGCACGGTAGTAGATGCCCTTCTCAACGGTTATCACATCCTCCATATTGGCGGTGGCATGAGGCTCGTTCAGGGAGATATGGTAGAACGCAACACCAGAAGACAGATCCACAGCGTCCGTCCAGGTGATGAACACCTTACGGTCGTTGTCGTAGTCGCGAGGCTCCTCGTCCAGGGAGTCAGGATATACTATTATCTCACCGGGCGTGCCGGGCATGTCAGAGTCCACCCTGAAGGTGAAATCCTTCTTCAGTGTACGGTCGGAACGGTCCTGATCGTCGGGAATGCCGTCGATCTTCAAACGGAAGATCAGGTTAACAAAACCGGGATCGATGTAGATGTAGGTATCTAGAGCAGCGGCGGGACCAAAGTGCTTCACAGTGGTCTGGTCAAGAACGTATACCCGGATCGCAGGGGGAGTGATGACAGTGTCACCAAGACCAAAATACTCCACATTAAGGCCGGAGAAATAGAGGGTGTCGCCTCCAAGGACCCAGTCACCGCTCTCAAGGGTCTGGCCGTTGCCGTTGATAATAGAAAGATTCCCCACCATGGCCATACGGGACTCTACAGTGTAGGCTGCCTCGGTCGTCTTGGAAGAGCCCAATACGCCGATGCCGGTGGTGGCAAACGTCAGGTCAACAGGATCATAATCAGACCAGGTGAACAGAAAATCATAGTGGAATAATACCGTCACATTGTGTTCAGGGTCATCAACATCAACCTCAAAACGGCTGAACGACGGGTTGAAATACACGTTACGGGTCGGATCGCCCGTCTTGGCGAAAGTGCCTGACCCCACATTGTAAGAAAGCCGAACACCCTCAGGATTGGTCTCGGACTTGATGTAGAGGTCAACCGTGTTCAGGTACTCGATGCCACGCTCGCTCCAGACGTTGATGCGTGCCCAGTGATCGTTGTAGTCGTCGAGGTTGCGTGTGCCACCCTCATCCCATGCCTCGGGACCGCCAAAGGCCGGGTAGATGTCGCCGTCCTCACCGTAACCTTCCGAGATCTCGTAATCCAGATCTGTCTTGTACTGCTTGAACATCACCGCAAGATTGTCGGGTATGCCCCTATCACCGTACGCTCCCTTATAATACTGAAGGGCACCAGTGTTCTCTGTATTCGAGATCCCCACAACGGTGTAGCCACCATTGGAGTACTGAGGAGAGGTTGTGTCCTTGTAATGGCATTCTATGCGCCCATCCTCATATATCCTGGCCTGAAAAGTGATATCATAGTTAGAATACCCATAGTAATATACATAGAAATAGTAGCTACAGGCCCGATTCCACTGAACGGTCATATACTGTACTCCGTTCTCATCAACCCCCGGCTGAGTGTATATTCCCGCTCCAGCATAGGCGCCGCCAGGAGCAGCGACGGTCCCTTCCGGAATTGCCATACCCGTGCTACTATACACAAAAATGGTGTTGCCCGGCATATAGGCGTTGGGAATATCATAGTAGTAGGACCAGTAGTAAAAATACCTGTTACTGGACGCTGCACCCAGGCCGATCTTTCCCGCGGTTGCAACATCAATTGAATCATAGTCCACACCGTAATACGAAAAGGTAAAAGGGAGGTCCACGGAGTTCCAGGCATAATATCTTACAGCGGCCCGATTGCTTACGAGATTACCATTTGTAAATGTCATCTTCGTCCCTGTTTGAGAGATATCCTCGAAATCATAATCTATCTTGGGACCTGGATCCTTGCTATCAAACCAAATGTACCCTGCTTCATCAGTTGACGGGGCCACAGCGCCCTCAGCGACTTCCACTTCGCCCGAAAAAGGAAGAAGGGGGATCGCAGGTACGGCGAACATCAAACACACTAACAAGATACCCAGGGAAAATATTCTACCTCTCATATCAAAGACCTCCTTTGTTACCAATATCAAGAGAACGGGAACGACGAGAGGAGATCGACTTGCGATAATCCTGCTCATCAACCTCAAGATCACGCTCCTCGTCTACCTCCATCCGGAAATTGCGACGCTTGGAAAATGCCAAAAATATCAAAACAAGAACCACGATCAAGGATATCAGACCAAGAGTGACCGTCAGAACACGGTACTGATCGTTGGAATCCTCATTCTCATCAACCTCAACACCGGGATCGATCACACCGTAGGGAGGATGGGAGTTGGCATGAGAAGGATCGGTCCCATTCTGATACTCCTGAAGGTTGGTGAAAGTGTCGTGATCGACGTCCAGCTGGCTATCGTAGGCAAGAGGATCAAGATTGTACATCAGCTCCCAGGCATCGTAGAGACCATCACCATCACTGTCAACAGTGGAAGGATCGACCTGGGAGGCCTCAAGGATCAGTATCTCACGATACTCCACCATGGAATGTGACGGATCGTTCACGATCAACGTGATCACATGAAGACCGGGGTTCAAGGAACGGTAGAAGGAACTGCGGCCGCTAAGGAAACCCTCAAGGTCACTGTACCACAAAAAGCCAAGATCATCACCGTCGGGATCAAGGGTACCGGAAGCGTCAAAGTAGATCTTCTCGTCAGAGGTGTAGCCGGTAGAACCGATCGGAGAGGAGATGAAACTGGACACGGAAGGAGCAGAGTTCACCTTGATATTGAAATCGGGGCTCATGATGGTGTTGCCAACAGAATCCAAACAGCGAAACTGAATGAAGTTCTCGGTACCCTCGGCAAAGTCCATCTCCATCTCAATGTGGAACACGCCGGACTCGTAGGAGTTGATAGGAGAAAGGTACCAGTCACCGTACAATCCCTTGCCGCCGGTGGAAAAACGATGCTCAATGGAGTCAGGGATCACACCGGAACCCTCATGGCCGCCAGAACTGTCGTGGATGTTAAGAGATATTATCACGTTGGAGCTGTCCTGATACTCACCAGAGGTCGGACGGAAAGAAGAGTAGACCGGAGAGTCCACGTCAACCCACACGTTGTAGTCACCGGACTCCGTCCAGCCGTTGCCGGCGATGTCCATGGCGCGGAAACGAATGAAGTTCTCCTTGCCGCTGACAAATGTCTCGGTTATCGAGGCCCTCACGTTCAAACCGTCGCGAATACCGGGAACACGCATCCAGGGACCGTACTCGTAAACCGAAGATGTGGAAAAAGAGTATTCGACAAATTCGGAGGCGATACCGGAACCGTCACCGTCGTCAATGAGAACGGAACACACGGGCGTACGGGTGTTCACCCATACCTGATGCCCGGGGGAGAACTCGGAGAAAACAACCGGAGAGGTGTCGATCTTGGTGAACGCAAGGGTGGGAGATGAGGTCATACCCGCACGGTCCACCGCCCACACATAGATACGGTTGAGGCCGGGCTCGGAAAGCTCGAAACGGGCCGAGGAGACCGGATAACGAATGAACACGGGGACGTCGTCTGGATCGCTGCCAGGCTCGTGCTGGGACAGAAAATGACCGTAGATGCCGCTCTCCATATCCTGGCCGGGCTCCCACGTCACGAAAACCTCCTGATCGTCGTCAAAGCTGACGGTGGGATCGTCATAACCATCAGCGTGAATATAGACGTCAAGAGGAGGAGAGGGCTTGAAGGGATCGATGCGGATCACGTAAGGAGCAAAACTGCTCAGATCACGCATCTCGGGAATGCTCCCGATGGTCAGGTTAAAACGCTTGGTCGCAAGGAAATCCTCCAGCTGGACCTCGACAACATAGTCGCCTATCTTGCCGGGCTCTCCCGTCTCCTCCAACTCGGTCTGCTCCCAAACGATACCTTCCTGATCCGTGGCAATGACGGTGACCCCTCCGATCTGAGGAGACAACATCGTCCCGTAATACACGGGGCGGAAACCGGTGAAGTGGAACACCTCCTTGGCGCGCATCCAACCTCCGTTCTCAACAAAACCCATGAACTCTGATTCAGCACGCAAACTGCCTGTAAACATCATTTCCGAATTCACCCAGTATGAATCCTTTACCGAATGGGACGTGGGTATGATGCCTTGGCCTGAAACCAATGTGCCAACCTTCTGGAACGTGGTGAAAGGATACAAAAAGGTGGGGGTGAAAACGAACTCGGCCAACATCCACTCCCCGGTGTCATCGTATTCGATCCTTGACCTGGCCGTATTGAATATGATGTATTCGTTCGGGTCTACCTCATATTTCAGGAGGCCGCCACTCACCGGATCGATGAATATGTTCATCTGTGCCAGACCATCGCCCAGGTCCAGGGCGAAATTCCGTATCATGTCGTTGTTCACCGGATGCTTGGCTCTCACGGTCGCCGTGTAATCGCGGTAGCGGGGCAGCATCGATCCGCTGGTCTCGGTATCCAGGGTTATGCTATCGACCTCGGCAAGGTCGCTTCCGAAGAACACTGCGAGCCCGTCCCAGATCTTCGCCTGATTGTAATTGTAAGATATGCCATCGGTACCTTTCAGGTTCTCGATGCCAATATTGGAGTAGGCTCCGTTGGAATAGAATGTGTAGTCGCTCGTTGCATCGAGCCACTGCATCTTGATCAATCCACCTTCATAGAGGATCACCTCGAACGTGATCTGGTAACCCGAGTCCTCCGTATAGGCGTAACACTGCGCCTTGTTCCACTCAAATGCAACCCACTTCTCCCCATAGGTCTCGCCTTCAAGGACGTAGACCGCAAATTCCTGGTCCTTGCCGGCATATCCGCCGACATAATTGCCCCAGGCGGAGATCAGACCACCTGCGTAGTAGGTCCCGGTGTTCTGGCTAAATGGCATCTGATTGTACAGATACGAAAAATATTGGTAGCTGAAATCCAGGTCCATGGACAGGAACCCTCCAACGTAGACTATGGTGCTTTCGTAATACTCACCGTAAAATGGAAACTCGAACGGTAGGTCATATTCCACATGATCGTAATATATGGCCTGGATGTCCAATTTCTCTCCTTTCGTGCAATCTATCCAGTCGAACTCTATCTTGGGCCCGGGCTCGTTGTTGTCCACCCAGGTATATCCAAAATCATCTCTCTTGTCCCACATCTTACCTTCTACTTCATCCACCACTGCGTCATCAACGGAAAACGTTGATGCGAACATCATCAGGCCCGAAAACGACATGACGACAGCCAAAAACACGGCAAGCATACCTTTGAAAGTGCGAACCATTATAACCACCTCTATTACAGGGCCAACCTAGTCTGCCAGGCAGATGATCAAGGAGGGCCCCTCTTCAACAGAATAAGATTATAAAACATTTATGCACCCCGATTTTCCTCGTATATAAGCGTACCTGTACCATTGGCGTCATGCCGCGTCCCCGATATGGGACAATAATACTTGCCAGCTGGGCCTGATTACCTGGCCGAAAGGCCGATCACCGATGGCCCTTACCCGAAAGACCTTCTGTCGATTCGAAAAACTCTATTTATGGGTGGAGGTCCTTCGGAGAGTATGGGTGGCCGATTGGACGTCTTCGCGCTCTGTGGCATGCCAGGGTGCGGAAAGGGAGTCGTTGCGGATTTTCTGAAAGAAAATGGAGTCCCGATCCACTCCATGGGCGATGTTGTAAGGGAGCACTTCCGCAGGGAGTGCCCGGGATGCTCACCGGGGGAGACGGGGCCCTTCGCCAACAGGCAGAGGGAACTCTTTGGGAAGGAGATCTGGGCCCGCAGGATAATAGAGAAGATCGAGCTCGATAGGAGAGAGGGGAATTCCATCGTGATGATAGACGGCCTGAGGAGCCCTTTCGAGAGGAGCGTATTCCTGAAAAAGTGGAAAGAACAGTTCCACGTGGTTGCGATCTTCTGCCCTCCAGACATCAGATACAAGAGGCTCGGAGGCCGGGGAAGGGGGGACGATCCATCCAACAGGGACGAGTTCGATCAGAGGGACTCCCGCGAGCTTGGCTGGGGGCTTGGTGACCTGATCGCCCTTTCGGACCACATGATCCCAAACATTGGGACTGCAGAGGACCTCTGCAGGGCTGTGGAGACATATATCGAAGGGGTTGCGGGGGCACCCTGATGAGGTTGTTCTTCTCGGTGAAG
>JAGLEG010000480.1 GCA_023145185.1 Thermoplasmata archaeon | reverse complement strand
GTTCCTGGCAGGATCCCACGATCTCTGCTGATAAGAGATTGTACATGCCGGAAGAGGTGCCCTCGTAACTATTGACATAGTGTCTCGGCATATCTCCATCCAGTCTTACTGTCATCTCGACCGTTTCACTATCACCCACGGTGAACTTATCGCTTACATAGGTGCCCATATCCGATGTGACCCTGATATTGAAGTTCTGCCGCCACACCGTCAACTCGCATATTCCAAATTGATCCGTATATCCCCATATCGAGGGCAACGGTATCGTTACGGGTGGGGGACCCTGATATGGTCCCACATCAAGGTCAATACCCTCCATTGCCCAGTGTGAAAGGACCATTACCCTTGCGCCGTCCACCGGAATTCCACCACTGTCGGCCACCGTTACAACCAGCTTACCTGTTATATCGGATGTACGATACGTATCACCCACGTCCTCTACCTCTCCATTTCCTTTCTGGGCCCATAGCCCCGATCCCCCCCGATCTCTCCATCCCCACCAGTAGTTCAGCTGATTGGCGATGACCCCGCCCCCATCGGACCAGTAGTTGTCCCACTGATGCCATCCACCAAGGTAGAACTCCGACCAGACGTGGTCCTCGCCCGTCAACATCACACCCCTTGCTGGTATCAGCGCACTTCTGGCAGCAGCTATCGTAAGGTCTTGAAGCTCTCCGCAGTTGCCGTTGTGGTGATGTGCGATCCTCACAGGTTGAGTGGGCCTCTCCCCATCCGTGACCTCCTGTTGATTGAGCACCAGGGTTTTCTCCACCCAGTGTGATACCTTCTCTATCGCATGGTCCCTCAGGTCCCAGGGATGGTTGTTGTTTTCCCCGTTGTTGTCGAAACCACCCGGATATTCATACGGCATCAGGTCCCAGAGGATATCAACATCCGCTAGAACCTCCTTGAGGAGGGGTGGCGTTGAGTTCCTGGGATAATATGCTACTCTGCCGGTCCAGTCGTCAGGATAATCGGGCCCGGGTGGATATTCACTATCCGCATGTTCCCACAGATACTCCCTCCAGAACCGCCCCCCATCCTCTCTGGCCCTTTCCCCTCCTGTCTCCGGATCTATGTAGGAAACCGTCTCCTCCGTTACCCTGGGGTGGACAACACCCCAATAGTATTCATCCCTGGGAATGGACATCCATCTGGTATTCCCTCCCTCCCGTACACGGTATTCAGTGGTAGTATAATGGTCGATCCCACTAAATTCCACGATGCGCACGTAGTCAAGGTCTCCTGCCCTGCGATAGATATCTCTTGCATTTTGAACGAAAAGATCGGAGAGCCTGTTGTTCCTCATCTGCTCTGGTGGGGTATATGCACAGGAGAAGCCGATCTCATCCCTGTATTTGGGATATGGAGGATATATTATGGAGTCCAGATACCTGGAAACGCCCTCCTCGTTGTAAACCATAAGTACATCTTCGAATGAGGACCTGTAGTTCTCTATCTCAAACAGGGGTATCGATGGCATGGGCTTCCAATAGGGATAGAATATTGATCCAAGGTCCCTGTATACCGGGAGGGTTCCATCCCCTGTGCCAAGAACAATATCCTGATTTATGTCACCGTCCATATCTATCATTCCTGGTGTTATTGGTCCTTTGTGATTTGATATGGATAACATCGAATTCCTTTTCTCGTAGTTCAACGTCCTCTCATTCCTTCCAGTGAACCCATAGTGTATGATATTTCCGTCTCCGGACCCTATCATCAGGTCTGGAAATCCGTTGTTCCCATAATAATTGGGATCTGTCCATGGTGATCTATAAGTTCTCGGTGCGGTGTAGTTTACCATTGGAATGATACCGGACAGAACGTATTTTACATCAGTTTGAAAAATGCCACTGTAATCTGAATTTATTTCGATCGTCATCGTCCTGACGATCCCCATCTGGTCTCCATATGCAAA
>JAGLEG010000048.1 GCA_023145185.1 Thermoplasmata archaeon | reverse complement strand
CCTCCGCCGTGACGAACCTCGGATCGAAACCCTTGATCTCCTCCAGCAGGGGCCTCCTGTATGCCAGATTGCAGGAGGGGAACGTGATGTCCTGCCCATCCTGATATACCTCCACGCGTCCCAGGGATTGAAACGGCTCGTATCCCATGGCCATCGTTTTTCCACCCACGATATCCGATGTTGCAAGCGATCTCCTGATCTCCCTGGCCCAGAAGGGATTCGCTATGCAGTCGCCGTCCGTGAAGGCCACTATCCCTCCCTTGGCCATCTCAATGCCCTTGTTCCTGCTCTCACCCCTCTGGGCGGCATATTGATGCAGGATTATGAACGGGTACTCCTTCTGATAATCCCTGACGATATCCTGTGTCCTGTCGGTGGATGCGGCATCTATGATGAGGACCTCTATTGGGCCTTCCTGCACTACCAGGGAATCGAGGAGGCCGCCCATGTTATGGGCCTCGTTCTTGACCGTCACCACGACCGAGATCAGCTCTCTCTCCTTACTGGATGCCTTCTTCACCATCTCATGCTCCTGTCTACCTGTTCTTATGAACGATAAAATCAGCGAGTGTCATGCCCTTGGATTCCATCGAGCCGATGGCATGCATCTCCTCAACCGCCTCCATGAGCTCTATCCCCAGGGCCTTCTCCAGCTTCTTGATGAACTTATCCGATGGGTGGATCTCACCGTTCTCCAGGTTGCTGATAACAGAGACCTT
The DNA here is from genome assembly GCA_023145185.1 of Thermoplasmata archaeon. Classification (GTDB taxonomy): domain Archaea; phylum Thermoplasmatota; class Penumbrarchaeia; order Penumbrarchaeales; family Penumbrarchaeaceae; genus JAGLEG01. The sequence continues at coordinate 2,057 of JAGLEG010000048.1, read as the reverse complement.
CTCATTGATATTCCTGCCCAGGTCCTCCCTTGACCAGCCCTTGTTCTCCCTTGCCCTCTGCACCCGTTTTGGATAATCATCCGCAAGCTCTTTTTCCCTTGACGAAAGGGCATCCTTCTTTCTGGAGGACCACATCGGGGTCGAGTGAGAGCTTGCAGCGGTAGCCTGCTGGGGCGGCGGCGCCCTTTTTATCGCCGTGCCGAATCTTGTACAATCCGGGCATACGTACATCTCGGCCCCGGCGATCATCACAGGTGAGAGTCGGCCGGCCTTCTTTCCACACTTCTCGCATTCAGCCATTGTATTACACCCTACCGTTACGTGAACTTGATTGGTCGGGAATTATAAAAGGGATACGGGTCTAACCCATCCCCCAGGTTGGTTTTTCCCTCCTCTTTATCCCGAGGATATGTTCCAGCGTCTCCCTCTCCTCCATGGTCAATTCCCCTTTTTTCACAAGATATGGGACCTTTCCCTCGGGTATCTCTATGTAGAGGACGTCATCCTCGTTGAAGTGCCTGCCCACCATTGGGCCCTCTATGGCCATGGCGACCTCATCGCCCATCTTGGCCTCCTTGATGGTCTTCTTCTCCAGCTGTATGGATGATATCTTTCCGATGATCTTGCCATCCTCCCTCATCACTTTCTGGTGGCTCCGGACCCTTCCCGCCAACACCTTGGCGCCGAATACGGCCGGTTTGGAAATTCGGAAGATATGGTCCCTCATGACAAGGATCTTTGCGGGATGGGCATACTCCTGCCTCCTCTCATCATCCAGCTCCCTCTTCTTTGCGCGGGACCACTCCTCGTGATCCTCTATGATCTTGTAGATAACGTTGTTCCTGATGATCTTGACATCCTCTTCTTCGGCCATCCTCTCCACGTCCGGCAGGGGCTTGATGTTGAATGCAAGCAGGATACGTTTCAGCGGGTCCTCATACGAGGCAACGTCCTTGATATCCCTCTCGGAGATATCTCCCACGTCCGCCTTTGAGATCTTGACATCCTGCTGCTCCAGGAGCTTTGACATGGCCTCGAGCGACCCTATCGCATCGGCCTTCACGTGGATCCCCTCGGGATCGAGCTCTATGGATACCTCCGTCAGCCTCTGTACCTCAAGGATGGCTTCTTCAAGTGTGACCTCATCCCTTACGACCCTGATGGGTGCCCCTGCCAGCACATCGTCCGCGCCCTTGGCCAGGATCTTCACCCCGGCTGCAGCGTGGACCTCCTTGACATTGTCGAACTTCTCCCTCGGATCGCGGATCTCGTCCATGGGCTTTGGTTTCAGGAGGGATTTGATACGAAACTCCCTGGGTTCGCCTTTGGTGCCCATTACGACGAGGTCGCCCTTCCTGATATTTCCGCTGAAGATGATGGTGTCCATCGTTATCCCCAGCCCCTTCTCCTCCTTCACCTCGAGGATAGTGCCCTCCCCGGGGACCTCCTCCGTCTCCAGCTTCTCCTCAAGGAACCTCTGGGCGAGGCCCATCAGGAGCATGAGCGCGTCGGGAACGCCCAGCCCCGACCTCGCGGCCATCGGCACCATCGCAATGGTGTCGGTGAAGTCGCTGACCCGGTCATATCTGTCCGCGTTGAAGCCGTGGGAGGCCAGATCTCCGATGAGGGAGTATATCCTCTTATCCAGCTCCTCCAGGAGAAGGTCATCCTGCTCATTGACGTTCAGTATGAACGGCTGGTCCTCCTCCACCTTCCATCCGTTTATCCTGTCTATCTTGTTCAGTGCGATGATGAACGGGGTCTTGTACTGTTTCAGGATGTTTATGGATTCGATCGTCTGGGGCTTGAGGCCCTCCATCACATCGATGACCAGAAGGGCGATATCTGCAAGGGACCCTCCCCTTGCCCGAAGTGACGTGAACGACGCGTGGCCGGGCGTGTCGATGAACAGGAGCCCAGGCAGGGAAAAGCCCTTTCCTGCAAGGAGTTTTCCACACACCTTCTCTATCGCCTCGGTGGGGACCTCCGTGGCTCCGATATGCTGTGTTATCTTCCCGGCCTCACGGTCCACCACAGCGCCTCCCCTGATCCTGTCC
>JAGLEG010000479.1 GCA_023145185.1 Thermoplasmata archaeon | reverse complement strand
TTATGTTGACCCAGAACGTTCCCACGTCGGAGTTGCCAGGAGTTCCATTCAGATATGTTCCATTCAGCTCAAGCCATTCCACGTTCGTTTCCATTGACCAGGTGAAGTTGGCCAATACGGGGTCCTCGTCGGTGGCATTGAGCGTGACAGAGTAGAGTTCGTCCTGAAGCGTTGTGTTCATTGGAGTTGTAATGATGATCGGGTCATCGTTGGTGTTCTCCACGGTTATAGTGAAGTTCTGCCAATCGCTTCCCCCGTTTCCATCGTCCACAGAGACATTGACCTCAGCAGTTCCAACGTCGCTGTTGAGCGGTGTCCCATTCAGTGTGCTGGTGGTGGTGTTGAGTTCCAACCACGCGGGCCCTGACTCCAGTGTCCAAGTGAGCGTATCGCCTACAAGATCGATATCTATCGCAAAGAGCACTACGGAATAGAGAACATCTTCCGTTGCATTGGTATATGTGATATTGATCTCCGGAGCATCATTGGTGTTCAGGACTGAAAGAGTGAAGCTTCTGGTTATTGAGACCGATCTTGGATCTTTACAGATCACATCGACGGAATGGTTGCCTACATCATCGTTACCGGGGGTTCCGGAGAGAACCCCATCCGCACTTATGGCAAGCCAAGCTGCATCTGTATCGATCTCCCATGAAAAGTCCGTGCATCCAGGAAGAGATGTTTCTGCACCGTATTCTACCATGTATGCCTGATCTTCATAGATCGTTATGAGATCAATTCCTGTTACTATTGGTGCCGGATAGGTGATGTTATTCAGGTATGGATAGGTTTTATCCTCTATCAGAGACCATGTATCAATAAAGTTCCAACCTGCTCCGGTGAAGGTTACTCCCTGTTTCAACTCGGAGGTGGTCTTTCCAGTTCCTCCATCGCTTGTGGCTATCCCAGAGTTCTCGGTGTCCCAGAAACAGTCCTCAACCGTGCTACTACTTTCCTTGTATCCCATGAACCCGCCTATCTCGGTACCAATTCCACTTACACTGCCTGTTGAGTAGCAGTTTGAGACCGGGCCGCTGCCTTCGTTATATCCCACGAGCCCGCCGAGATAATTGTCTCCACCAATGCTGCCAGTTGCGTAACAGTTCTCAATCGTGCCATCGGTTGATCCCACGAGACCACCGATCTCAGTGCCAGTTCCATTGACATTTCCGGTGGCGTAACAGGATAAGATCGTACCCTCATAGTTATTTCCCACAAGCCCTCCGATCAGATCGCTAGTTCCGCTGACGCTGCCGGTTGCGGAGCAGTTTGAGACCCGGTCGGTGTTGTATCCCACAAGGCCTCCGACTTCTACATCGCCGTTGATATTTCCTGAGGCCGAACAGTTTGAGATCGGGCCGTTGTTGGATCCTATAATACCTCCGATCTTCTCTCTTCCGCTGGCGCTGCCAGTTGCGTAACAATCTGAGATCGAACCGTAATTCTCTCCTACAAGTCCACTGATGAAATCATTTCCGCTGACGTTTCCAGTGGCGTAACAGTCTGAGATCGTGCCAAGATAGCTGTATCCCAAAAGACCTCCAATACCATTACCGGTTCCGCTAACACTCCCAGTTGCATAGCAGTGTGAGACCGGGCCGCCGTTGTATCCCACAAGCCCTCCAATATCGCTAGCTATTCCGCTGACGCTACCAGTTGCGTAACAATCTGATATCAGGCCGTCATTCTCTCCAACGAGCCCGCCGATCTCATCATTTCCGCTGACATTTCCTGATGCGTAGCAGTTGGAGACTGGGCCGTCGTTATCTCCCACGAGCCCACCGATAGCATATCCGGTACTGCTGACGTTTCCTGAGGCATAGCAGTTGGAAACTGTACCATCTATATTAGATCCCACGAGCCCGCCAATTCTATTATCAATTCCACTGACGTTTCCCGAGGCAGAGCAATTCTTGACAGTACCGATATCGTTGGATCCCGCTAGTCCTCCGATATCAGTGCCTGTTCCGCTAATATCTCCAGAGGCAGAGCAGATTGATACTGTGCCGTCTAGATTGTGTCCCAGGAGACCGCCGACATACCGATCCCCATGGACATCTCCTGATGTAGAGCAGTTATCGACCAGGGAGCCGTCGCTTTCTCCCACAAGTCCACCAATATATTCGCCAGTTCCGATAACATTGCCCGTAGCATGGCAGTTTGAAAGCCCGGCACCTCCGTAGAGCCTCCCCACAAGTCCACCGACAGATTCTGTTCCGCTGACGTCTCCTGATGCAGAGCAGTTGTAGATCGATCCGTCGTATTCGCTCATTCCCACAAGCCCGCCGACATAATAATCTCCTATAACATTGCATATAGCGAAGCAGTTCTTGACAGTGCCAGGATCGTTGTGTCCCACGAGCCCGCCGATATCACGGTTTACTCCTTTGACGCTACCTGTGACGTAACAGTTCGAGACCGTGCCATCGTTAGATCCCGCAAGCCCGCCGACTTGATAATTTCCGCTGATATTAAGTTCGATCAAACTGATATTGTCCAGGCTCGCGTCTGCACCAAGATAGGCGATCAATCCCACATAACTTGTAGCGATCCGGTTGATGAAGAGATCGTTGATATCGTATCCCTGTCCGTCCAGGGAACCGGTGAAATTGTGCATGCTATTTCCTATCGGATCGAAACCGTCGCCCGTGTTCCAACCACTTGTAGCGGATGCGTCGACGTCGTTGATCAACAGATAGTGCGCGCTGAGGTCTGAACTCATGTCCTGAAGCTGGTCCACATCGGAGATCTGATACGGATTCCCAACTGTTCCATCTCCGCCTGCGAACGCTCTTGTGCTATCAGCTTTCACTGGTTCAACAAGGTTTCCAGATGATATGGCCAACAGGCCAAGAAATCCTGTAAATATCAATGTTAAGACCACTAGTGATGAATATGTTTTGCCATGATGCAATAGACCATCCCCTTGGGTTTAGGAATTGTGTCATGTATTTTAATGGTTTTCAGAATTTATCATTTCTTTCCATCTAATTACATCATTTGAGTTTATATTTCGAATATTATTCCTCGGATGGTTCCTTTTTCCCTTTTCTGGACTTGACCACCAAAGCCACAATGAGAACAATGATCACCAGTGGAATGAACATGATCAACGCCATCAGCATGCAGATGGTCGCAATGGATCCCTTTTCCTCGGTCTCCGAGGAATCATCGACGGTTGGGTCCGATCCCTGCGTGAACTCGTCAAGGTTTGATATGCCGTCTCCATCAAGGTCCAATAATGCATCAGATGCATCATTTGGATCTAGACCGTACAATTCTTCCCATGCGTCATCCATGCCGTCACCGTCCGTATCGCCATTGTTTTCAATGGGGATAGCCTCCACAACGATGGAGAAGATATGCTGGGCCTCAAGTGTTCCATCCGTTGCTGTAATGATTACAGTGTATGTTCCCACCACTGACGAGCCCCACCTGAT
>JAGLEG010000478.1 GCA_023145185.1 Thermoplasmata archaeon | reverse complement strand
GGTGGGGACGATCTGACATATTCTCTTTTCATACGAAGAGCGGGTGAGGGGTGGATCGAGATCGAGGGCGATCTCCTGCCCTGGTACACGAACTATACCATAGATACTTCCCTGCTCTCTCCAGGGAATTACGAGGTGATGGTGGTTGCAGAGGACTCCTCTCCACATCATCTGTCGCAAACTGATACCACCGGGGCCTTTTTTGTTGTCAATGGCGTGGTGGCCCAGGAGGGATCCGAACCCTCTTCCCTGGGGGGGACCCTTTTGATCACCGCCGCACTGATATCAGCACTCATCGGGGTGATGATCTCATACATACTCATACGCAGGGACAGAAGGATGGGCTCGATGGATAGGCCCCCATTGAATGAACAACCTCCTGAAATGCCTGTCCAGGACAACATGTCAGAAGGTGGGGATGTTGAAAAGGAGAGGCGCGACGAGGAGGTAAGGAAGATGTACGATGATATCATCGGCCTGTTCGGGAGAAGAGGGGAAAATGGCTCCGAAAGTGAGGATGGCACCAGGGTCGATGACCTTGAGCTAATATTCTGCGGCTTCGACGATAACGATCTGCAGTCATATCGTGTACTTGGGTTGGAGATGAATGCCAGGCCAGAGGAGATCGAGGGTGCGTACAGGAGATTGATAAAAAGATTCCATCCGGACAAGGTCTCGGATGATACGCCAACACTGAAGAGGAGATCTATGGTCCTGGCCGCAAGATTGAACAGGGCAAAAGAGATCCTTACAAAACCCGAATCAAGGGCCATGCTGGACAGCAAGATCAGGGAGATGGAGAGTGAGTTTTTCAGGAAGTATTGAGGTTAAGCTCATCCCGCAGGGGTCCAGGCAGGGTCTCCGTAGCAGAGGTATTCCCACATGGCCACCCTGGATTCCAGCCCGTACTGGTCGGTCTCATCGATCCCCCACTTATCTATCATGTCGTTCCTTGCCACCATAAGGAGCTCACCTATTGGCATGGGGTCCTCGCAGAAATGCTCTGTTATCTTATCTATCAGGTAGAGCGCACCGGTATCAAGGAGAAGGCCCTGCTCCCCGTCTCCAACCTTGAACAGCCCATAGGCCAGTCTGGTGGACCCAAGATAGGCGTTGAGGCCGGCGTGAAGGAAGGAGAGGGATACCATCTCATCAAGTCCGTTCTCCATGTTATCCGTGCGCCCGGTGAGGCATGCCATGACGGCCGTGAACCCGGGTTTAAGCTTCATGCCGGCCACGAATGCGGCATCTATGTGGTCGACCCTGTTGGAGTACCATGCATAGTGGACGCCGTGCCCACAGTACATGAGGTAGTTCATCTGGTCCATCACCATATCCGCAGTCACGTCGTTGAGGAGCATGGATTCCTCAGATGTCACGAACATCCCGGCGGATCCCAGCACCTCGTAGTGGTACTTCTTCATGTGCTTGAGTGCTCCGGGAAGAGGAACGGGTTTCGAGGTCCCCACGAACACTCCCGCATTCTCCCTCCAGTCTGAAGACAACGTATCATAGGCCCTCTGTGCGATATCCTCTCCCCTCTCGAAGTTGAGGTCGTTGTACTCCTCCGATCCCAGGGACCTCACCGCCAGAAGGGATATATCCGTCAACGACTGGCCCATG
>JAGLEG010000477.1 GCA_023145185.1 Thermoplasmata archaeon | reverse complement strand
ATCGTGGATGTTGACGACCAGGTGATATTGGGCTGCTTTTTCTATGGCCTTGTTGATAAAGTTGATCCCCGCCTGGCTCCTACCGTCGACGAAACCGAACTTCACCCCCTTCAAACCCCATTGCTCGTACAATGGGAACAACCTGTTGATCTGCGTTTTCAAAGCTTTGTAATTAACGTAAACGATCACTCCCACGCCCTTTTCTCTCCCATATCTTATCACTTCAGTGAGGTTCAGATCGGGAGCGCCTATGGTGGAAGCGTCGGAAACAGAGGAGTGTTCATTGCCATACCACCCCGCATCAAGGTGGACATATTGCAAACCTCTATTGAAGCAGAGATCAATGATACCCCTACATCCGGAAGTGGTGAGTGAAGTGTCCCTAAATGCTTTTCCCGGGACGATCCAGGAGGTGTTTGGATAAGATGTTTCGGCGCAGAGAGAGTAGATAATATGAGCGTTGTTCGCAAGATCCGCATGGTCCTCTCCCACCAGAATGACCCTCCATGGCGTCCTGTAGGATGCGGGTTTGACTACATTTGAGTCCAATTGGACCTTGAGCGTGTTCCGGAAAGAGGTATTCCGTTTCAAGAACATCTTCGAATAATCCCTCAGGTCTGCTTCGGTTATTGATATAATTGGCCCAGCAGAGGTCTCAACTGTCAACGGAACATCGCAGTTTTTCTCCACTGAGCTTATGTTGACCCGTGAATAGGTTCCCTCCCCTCCATATTCTGCATAACACTCATCACCGCTGCTCAGCGAAAACTGGGTCAGTTCCCCGGATATGATCGAGGAACGATAACCGAGCTGTTCCGGGAACTCATATCTGAACGAGATAGCCTCATTGTAGACTCTTACGACCAGGGTCATGGCCCTGTTGTCGATCGAGGTCTCATTGAAAGAAAAGCGCACCTGTATGCACTCCTCTGGATATTCATCCTGCTCTCCCGTTACCATTGTATAGATCCTGTTGATGCGGGTAGTGTTGATATCCAGCAGGTTCAGGTCATTTCCAAGTGGGGTGGACCCATCTCCGAACACCAGGCCCAGCTTCGAGTATCTTACAACTATATCGTCGTTGACCGACATATTGTAGCAGAGGTCGGTTCCTTCCTCCGTCCTGTTCTTCAGGAAAACGCACATTTTGATATTTCCATCCGGGGAACTGATTTGAAGAGAGGAGTTATCCCAATCGAGATCTGTGGATGAAAGGAGATCATCTCCGCCAAGGTCCGGATCCAATGAAACCCCTCTAAATCCAAAAGATATGGTGATCAACACCAGGATCATTGGAACTATCAAACGGATCAGGTTGAATTTTTTCCATTTTTGTAGGTTGGATCTTTCTCTCACGTAGAATCAGATTCGATACCGAGTTATAATTCGGATATGGCATTGGCTTTCAACATATCTGGCCATAAACGATTATATATATTTTGTCGTCATTTTTTTCACATCTGAAAAGTGAGTTTTTCAAGGGTCCAATAAGCATGGATATCGAAAGATCACATGTTAAACAAAGTGCCATAATCTTTTTATATTTGCACGTGGCCAGATATGTTAATATAGGAGTAAATTAGGATAAATACTCGTTAATCCATGCATTGAACTGTAAATATAAAGGGAATAAATTGGGGTAATAGAATGTATGGGAAAAGAGTAGGTGGAGCTATGGAGAACAGACACGTTCTGCATATTTCATATCTTATCATAGTGTCCATGATATCAGTATCATTTTTCACATGTGTTTCAGGAAATGAGGTGATTTCGACATCATTCGTTCCAATTGAAGTATATCCTGTAAGGGCGAATACGATGGATTTCAGCCCTGATTCAACGATGTTGGCATTGGGTTTGGAATTTGGATTGGGTCATTCCCAAATTGTATTGATAAATACCAGATCATGGCTTGCTGAGGTAAAGATCCTTCAGCGAGACTGTGAGATAATAGAGGTGGAATGGTCGCGTGATGGGTCCTACCTGGCAGTGGCAGCACAGGACAACAGGGACCAAAATAACGGGAACCTGACGATATATTCGACCCTGGATTGGAATGTCACGGCGGCCATGGAATATTATTCCAGTGTTCATTCAATATCCTGGGACCCCAACGGATACTACATAGCTGCTGTGAATGATACGGGAATGAACTTGTGGAGAACAAATGATTGGACCAATTCATTCAATTTCACATTGACGGATCAATATATTGTGGAGGTTGATTGGGCTCCCTCGGGAGACCTGATCGCGATCGGAGTTGTTGACCATTCGAAATTGTCCAGTGAGGTTATTATATTTGACACTCAAAATATGAATATATCTCATCAAATAGATGATCTTTCCTTTGAACCACTTGAGCTTGAATGGTCACCAAAAGAAGGTTATCTGGCGATAGGAAATGAATCTCTTGAATATGTAACCTCATACGATTGGGAAAGGGTTCAATTGCTGGAAATCTGCCTACCTGCCAGGATCTCATGGTCTTATTTAGAGGATTTTTTCGTCATTAGATCTGGCAACGAACTGATCTTTTTTAAGATCGGTAAAGTATCTCCGTTTCAAACACTAGACCTGGGCCAAAATGTTCGTTCGATATCCTGGTCACCAAATGGAACTTATCTTGCGGTGGGAGCGGGAAGTACAGTGGTTGTTTTCGAAACAGAACTTGAAGAGTTTCATGATTCTGATGGTGATGGAGTATACGATGATGAGGATACTTTCCCATGGGATTCGTCTGAATGGATGGATACGGATAGTGACGGATATGAGGAT
>JAGLEG010000476.1 GCA_023145185.1 Thermoplasmata archaeon | reverse complement strand
GTACATCTTCATCCCATGGAACTGCTCCTCGCTCGCCTGCACCCTCATCCAGTTCGCCATCCCGGGGAGGCTTATGGATTCCAGATATGCTGACATGGACAGATAGAGATATCCCGAATAGAGTTCGGCGTTTATCTGTCCGTTCAGCGCTTTCTCAACTTTCCCCTTGATCATGTTCACTCACCTCAGATATTGATCTTCCACAGCCCGTGGATGTTGCAGTACGACCTGACCTCGATGATATCCTCCTCGACGGAGAAGAACGCCTCTGGGGTCTCACCTGGCTGGAGAGCACACCTCTCGACCCTGTTCTCGGTTATGACCTCTATCCATTCGATGTAGTGTTCATCCATCATCGGGTGGGGGACGTCGCCGACCTTCACTCTTACTCCGCCCTCTACCTTCTTGATCACGGGCAGATGTTTCTCCTGTCCCTGGTCCTCGCCCTTCTCCACGAAAAGGTTCATGGGCTGCCCACAGCACGTGAGCTCACCGGCTCCACCGTGGACGACCTCGACGATGTTCCCGCAGAGCTCGCATTTGTATATCTCCTTAATTTCTGCCATTTTATTTTCCTCCTTCTCTCTTGTTCAAACAGGACCTGCACGTTCCCTTGAAATAACCATGTACCTCATCAACCTGATACCCCTCTGACCTGATCTTCTCCAACAGATGACAGTTGAAATCCTCGTCGAGGTCGTACACCTTCTTGCACTCCTTGCACAGAAAATGATGATGTGGGTCCGCCTTGAAATCACACAGTATCTCGAAACGATTGATCGTCAGGACCTGCAGGAGGTCCGCCTTGGTCAGATCATCTATCACGTTGTATACTGTGGTCTTGGATAGACTTGGATTATCCTTCTTGAGGTCCGAGTGGATCCTCTCGATGTTGGGATGGATCCTGTTCTCATCCAGGTAACGAAGGATCTCCAGCCTCTGGGGAGTGATCTTCAACCCCTTCTTCTTCAGAAGTTCCACATATCTGTCCACTATGGCCACCTTTCCTATCTTGTAATGGTTACAAGTTTGAAACAGATACACATATTATTAAAGGTTTATCCCGTAGATTTCAGGTACGACCATACCGGATAGAAGAGTGAAATATGATGTGGTCGATAACAGGACCTGCCCGGGAGATATGGAGGCCGATCTATGGATATATATGTGATACAGAAAGATTGTACTGCCTGCGGAGCCTGTTTTTCGATCTGCGGTGAAGTATTTGAACCCAATGATCAGGGAAAATCCGAAGTTAGGCCGGGCTCGGACGATGAGCTCCCGTGCGTGATGGAGGCGATCTTCGCCTGTCCGACCGGCGCCATACATCTCGACGATTGACCAACTCATATCAGATTAGATCTATCAATGTTGTGATATAATTCGGGACGCCTGTACTTCATCGCCGGGATACCCCTGCGGAAGCGGTACATACGCTCGGGGTCAAGCTCGGATGAGGCCCATCCGGCTTTGCCCTCAAGGGATGTCAGGACCTCCCCAAAGGGCGATACGATCATTGAATGTCCCCCCATCTCCGTGCTCCCGTGCAGGCCGCAGATATTGGACCCAATCACAAAGCACTGGTTCTCCACAGCCCTGGCCCGAAGAAGAAGCTCCCACTGAAATATCCGCTTTGCCGGCCACTGTGCCATGTATACCAGTATATGGGCGCCATCGAGAGCATATTTTCGGGACATCTCCGGATATCTGATCTCGTAGCAGATCAGCGGGCCCATCCTTATCTGACCCATGTGAAGCATGTTCAGCTCATCCCCACCCTTAAAATGAACGTCCTCTCCAGCAGGAGAGAATAGGTGGGTCTTGTCGTAATGACCGAGAACATCCCCGTCAGGGCCCATCAAGTACGCCCTGTTAACAACATGGCCTCCATCCCTTTCGGCCATCGTGAACATCAGGTGGGCGGAGAGTTCTATAGAGACGCCCTTCATGAAACGTATCACATCCGGTGATCTCGTAGCGATCTCCTCCAGATCATCATATGCAAATCCCGATGAGAACATCTCCGGAAATATCAGAAGGTCGCTGCTTCCCTTCATATCATCTATAATATCCCTGGCCCTGGATAGATTTACATCGATATCTCCCAGCTTAAGCTCCGTCTGGACGATAGCGGCACGAATGGGTTCTCTCCAGCTGGACTCATCCGGGTCCATGAGCACACACCCCTTGATCACTCGAGCTCCCTGAGCTCCATTATTATCCTCGTCCTGTCCACCTTACCAACCACGGTCTTCTTCAGCTGACCGTTCTTGTAGAAAGCAAGCGTTGGGATCGACCGGATCCTCAGGGACGTAGCGGTCTTGAGGTTCTTGGTGACATCCACCTTGCCGAAGGTGGCCTTTCCTTTCATCTCACCTGCAATGCTTTCCAACAAGGGCGCGATCATCCTGCAGGGAATGCAGTTCGGCCCCCAGAAATCCACAACAGCTACTGGATATTTTCCTATGAACTCATCGTACTTCTCATCGGTCAATTCCACCGGTCTATCTGGCCAATCCATCGACTTTCCTCCAGGTAAAAAGGCCTATGCCCTTTGTGTATATAGGTGTTTTCAGGACCTCACCAAATGGGTGTATAGTTATATTCGAAAAGCGTATTTACTTTCCGATGACCATGAGGCCAGAATGGAATGACATACGCTGTTTGAGGTGCGTTGCGTGTGTGGGCAGCTGCCCCACTGGAGCCCTCTCCTTATCGGGGTGGAGGATCGTCCTGAACGACGATAAGTGCATAGGCTGCGGCCTCTGCTCCAGAATATGCCCCGTAGATGCACTGGGAGGCGAATAATATGGTGGGCGAACGCGTCGTGGACGCACTCGTGATCGGTGGCGGGCCGGCGGGGTCCACCACGGCTTACGAGGTTGCCATGGGCGGCTTCAAGGTCCTCATGATCGAGAAAAGGTCCGAGATCGGGATTCCCGTCAGATGCGGGGAGGGCATCTCAAAGGAGATCCTCTCGATACTCAATTTAAAAAAGGACCCATCATGGATATGCTCCGAGATGGACGGGGCCAGACTGATATCTCCCTGCGGGAAGGTCATGGTCATCGGACCCGAGATCGCGGGACCCGAGACGGGGTTCGTCATCAGGAGGGAGATCTTCGACCGGATGTTGGCCGAAAGGGCAGCTGCCGCAGGGGCAGACCTCTGGGTGAACGCCGAGGCGACCTCCTTTGATAGGGTTGAAGGAGGGGCGGTCGTAAATTGCATTCACGACGGAAAGGAGGTGGCCATCAAAGCAAAGGTGGTCGTCGCAGCCGACGGGTTCGAATCGCAGGTCGCCAGATGGGGGGGGCTGAACACTGTTCTGGCCGAGCGAGATATCGACACCTGCATTCAGTACGAGATGATGGGCGTGGATGTTGATGAAAAATATGTGGAGTTCTATATGGGGAAGAGATACGCCCCTGGGGGATATATCTGGTCTTTTCCCAAGGGAGAGAACATCTCCAACGTGGGCATAGGCATGAATGCCACCGCCATAAAAAGGGGAGGAGACCCCAAGAGATATCTGGACGATTTCATCCGTAACAACGACAGGTTCAGCAAGGGGATCATAACGGAGATCAACGCTGGAGCCGTGAGCGTGGGGCTACCTATTGAAAAGACGGTCGCTGATCGGATGCTGGTCGTGGGAGATGCGGCCAGGATGATAGATCCACTGACAGGAGGCGGGGTGTTCACCGCCTGCATCTCGGGCCAGGAGGCCGGGAGGACGATCGTCAAGGCGCTTGAAGAGGGTGACACTTCAGCAGAGGGCCTGAGCGGTTACGAACGGGCCTGGCGCGATCAGGTCGAGAACCAGCTCGTGAGGAACTACCTCGCCAAGGAGAAGCTGCTCGACCTGGACGATGAGGTGCTCGACAAGGTGATCGAAGGGCTCTCGGAGTACGACCTCAAAGAGGTCTCCACGCAGGAGCTCCTCAAGGGAATAGTAAAAAAACATCCGGAGCTGATGAACGATCTTACGGGTCTGATATAAGCTCTCTAACCAACGCCTTTCCCCCGGGAGAATGTCCACAACGCTTACTATAAATATTCTCAGGTTATTCCCCGTTGGAGGTACGATACAATGGCAACTTACACGAAGATCGAGACGAACATGGGAGAGATCATCGCCAGGCTGGAGACAGAGAGGGCCCCTCTCACAACCCAGAATTTCATTAAACTTGCAGGCAGCGGGTTCTACAACGGCATCATCATGCACAGGGTGATACCCGATTTCATGATCCAGATGGGATGCCCTCAGGGGACGGGAACCGGCGGTCCGGGATATGTTATAAGGGATGAGTTCCACCCGGAACTGAAGAACGTAAAGGGCGCCCTTTCGATGGCAAACGCGGGACCGAACACGGGCGGTAGCCAGTTCTTCATCATCACGAAGCAGGGTGGAACACCCTGGTTGGACAACAAACACGCCGTATTCGGACAGGTGACCCAGGGGCAGGATGTGGCAGATAAGATCTCCATGGTCAGCAGGGGAGTAAACGACAGGCCTGCTCAGAACGTGGTTATGAACAGGGTCACCATATTCGAGCAGTGAACTGCAAACTACGTGGTACGATCTTGTAGGATCATTTTCATGCATAGCCTTTATGCTGGAGGTGCGACCGGCTGTTCCGGCACCTCACCTTCCTGCACGGGCTGTTCCGGTGCAGCAGGAGCCGGTGCCTCGCCTTCCGGCGCTTCCGATGGCACAGCCTCCTGTGGGTCCTGTGTTAGTATCTGCTCGGCGGGTTGATCTCCGGGTTTGGGAACGTATCCGGGAAGTCCCGGGCTATCTCCACCACCGTAAGCGTTCAGCCCGTGGCTTTCCTCCGGAGCTATACCGGACAGGATCTCATCCCCGCTCACCTCGGCGGGGGTGGCCTCCACCTCTTCCTCGCCTGACCCCTTCTTCATGACTATTATTACCACCACAGCGGCCAGTGCAGCCAACACAAGTATCACCAGGATAATGATGAGAATGATAAGTCCAATAGAGGTCCCCTCATCTTTTTCCTCTGATCCAACCTCTGTCGGTTGGACCACAGGTTCCTTGGATCCATACCCAGCCGAATCATATGACGTTATCTTGGTGGTCATCCCCGAAAAATCGGTTATCCTCGTCTCCATCAGGGCCACCGCGGTAAGTTCGAAGTTCGGAAGGATCCCCAGAAGGTCCATCTCCGGCAGGGTCATGGAGATATCCACCCCCATATTGTCATCTCGGATCCTTATCTGCGGGGAAATCTCGCTCGTGGAGGCGGTTGGTAGGAAAGATATGGCATAGAGATCGAACTCAAGCCTCCCATACTGATCTCCCCTGCTTGGCTCTGAGAACTCGAACTGTGGTATGTTCTCCACCGTGAGATAGGGAGGCTCCTCCCCGTAATCCGGCTTCATGAAATATATTATCAGCCTTGGTTCCTGCTGTTTATCCTCGCCGAACACGAAATTATCGATACGGGCCGAGAACCAGACCGTTATCTCATACTTCTGATTCCCCTTCTCACCCTGGAGCTCAATGATATCCACGCTCTCCTTTCCACCGAACAATATTTTCATCTCGCTCTGGCTCTGGAGCAGGACCAGAGGGTCGGATGAGTTGTCCATACCGGACCTGTCGATATCCTCGCCGTCGTAGATCTCCCCATATACACGGGTCTTCTTCACCTCGATCTGGAGGGTCTTTAGATCGAAGTTCAAGCCGTCGGTCACGTTCAGCTTGATCTCATGAAGACCTTCCTCGGAGATCACCCTGGTCAGCTTTGCACCGTAACCGATCAGAAGATCGTCCACGTACCAGGTGTAGTTCAGGACCTCTCCATGTATGATATCCGGGTCCCTGGACCTGGAGGCATCGAACAGTATGCCCGCCGAAGTGTTGTAGACGAAGGATGAAGATGAGGAGGGTGAATCGATAACACCCTCTGGTGGATCGTTCACGTTGATCACGTGGATGGTCATGTTCATGTAGGTCCGATAGGGTGTTCTCGGTGGCGATTCGGATGAGGCCACATCCTGGACCCAGAACGCTATGTCGTAATCACCCACCATGTCATTGTTGGTGGAGAACGAGAGGAAGCCCTCCTCATTATCCCATTCGTAGTCGGGGTTGAAGGGGATATCGGGAAGAACCTCGGTGGCATTGGTCCCAAAGTGTATAACCTGTCCTTGATCGAGGTCCGGATCATTGGCCTCAAGCTGTATCTCGACGACCTCGTCCTCGAAGAAGCTCACCTCCGGGATGATCTCCACCTCGGGAGGGTCGTTCTCGGGTGCCACATACACCCAGAAATATGGTCCCAGAGAGCCCCTGTCCGGCACCGTTACCAATCCCTCACCATCCAAGTCTGTACAGTTTATCATGAACCTCGCATGTGACCAGTTCTTGGGGCCGGAGCGTGCGGATTCTGAGACCCAGGGGCACGCCCAGTTCTCTTCGGGGGTGAAGGTTATGTTGATCCCATCCGGGGAGAGCTCAACGGTGATGTTATCTGCAAGGAAATTGGTAGGTTCGATCTGATATACCAGGGAGTCGAAGGGCGCATCCGCCCAGTCCGTGAATATGCGGTCCACCTGATCATGTTCCACGTTAATACCCCAGTACATGGTGTCCTCCGGGAATTCGATGAAATAGAAATCCAGTCCTTCAGGGTTGAACTTCGGGGCATCGTTGACAGGCTGGACCTTGAACCGAAGCTCCATCATGGACCTTCCCGATCTGTTTTCCGCGAAGACCCTGACGACAAGGTACTCCAATCCCGTCTCCTCGTGGTACTTCATGTAGTTGAAATCATTATCGAGGCACCTTAGCGTAACATACGAGAACGAAGTGCTGTCAAAATCCGTGTTCACCCTTACCTCCACCGCACCGTCATACGCAGAACCTTCGATCCACGGATACTTGACCTCGAAGGTCTTGTTCGGATATCTCAATCCTTGAGAGGGTTCCAGGGTCTTCCATTTCCACTCCTGGTTGGGGTCGAAGAACACCTCATCGCTGGAGTCCCCATCCTTGTTGCGCGTCAGGATCAGGAGGTCCTCTATCTCATCGAACCCCTCATCCAGGTCCTCGAACGTTATCACGGTCACGTTGACGATCGGCCCGTTGCCAAAGGTCTCAAACGCCGCCCTCGTAGGCATCTGCTCGACGCCACTTTCCTCCGTGCCTTCCTCAGACGATGCCGTCATGACCATGGGGACGGAAAGAAGCAAAGCCAGGACAACAGCCAACACTACACTGCGATATCTGTGAACAACACCATACATGATCAGCACCTCTTTGGCCCGGTACAGGATACGGCCCTCTAAAGGTGGGTTTTATTATAAATATTTTGAAAGCTGGAAGGGCCATCACGACCCCGTGGGGTCAGGGAAATCGTGATCTTTTCCTGCATTCTCGGAAAAAGTATATATTGCCATTAAAGGCTATCATGGCTCACGTATGGGAGGGAGTCAAAATTGGCTGAAAATGAAGAGGTAGACGTCGAGTTCAACATCGAGCTCAATGTGAAGGTTAGCTCCATCCATTCCGTGGAGACGGGAATTGCCAGGATCAACTCATCCTATCTTGAGGACATGGGCGACGACATCAAAATGGTAGTCATCACCTTTGGTGAAAAGGATATCGTGGCAAAGCTCGTTGCAGACAGGCTTGCCCCCGAGGGCGTCGTGATCCTCAGGTCCGGCGACGTGGATAGCCTGAAGGTAAAAGCGGGGGAAGCTGTTACGTTGACCCCTTACAAGAAGCTCACGGAAGGCCTGAAGGCCAGATGGATGAAGTTCAAGGCAAGGTTCAAGAAAGATAAGGATGAAGAAGGAGGCGAATAGATGGGTGTCAAGCACAGCATTCAGGCCATATCGGCATCCCATCCCTTCTCGATGAACAAGAAGATCGACCAGTTTCTGAGCGAGAGGCTTCCGGACCTGATGGACGAGTACAAGCTCGCCGACAGGTCGGACCTGATGGATCTGGACAAGGACTTCCAGGGAATCGAGGTGAGGATGGAGGAGCTCGAGGGATGGAAGAAGGGGTTCGAAGTTCGAATCTCCGAAGATGAACACCGCATAGAGCGGATCAAATTCAAAATGGGGTTGAAGTGAGGTGATATGATGGGTTGGAATTGGGAAGTTTTCTGGTATACAATTATCGCGCTGGCTCTTATACTTGCGTTCTTTCTCACCCTGTGGTGGTTCTTCTCATTGAAGAAAAAGGCCGTTAAGGGGCCCTCTCACGTTGAGCTCTATTTCGACGAGAACTTCAGGAGGATCATCAACGAGTGGGACCTCACTTCAAGGGACAAGGTGAAGGAGTTCAAGAAGGGAATGGCCAAAAGACTGGGAAAGGTCGATTCGGACCTTTCCGGCCTTGAGAACAGGAGGAAAGGGCTTGATAACAGGCTCGGCGCCCTCGAGAAGGAGATCTCCCTCATGGAGGGGAGCTGAGGAGGTGTGGAAATGGAAGATATGATCGACGAGGAGAGCGAGAACAGGGGTTTCCTGGAGTGGCTCCGGTCCAAATTCCGCAAGAGTGAGGAGAAGGAGGAGGAGAAGCCTGTTTACAAGAGGCGCCTCCTCGATGGCAGGGTCGAGAAATTCCTCGACCAGAACTTCAACTCCTACGTACAGGAGTATGGAATAGTCACGGGACTTGACGTCGAATCCTACGAGGAGAGGTATTCAAGCCTCACCGGTGGGATCGCCGCCATGAACGAGTACATGCTCGAGGCTGACTCCTCCATCGGCGCTATGGAGAATGATATGAAAGCCATCAGAAAGGCAGCCAAGAAGGGAGGAAAGTAAGGAGGGATCTGATGCTTGAAAAGATGTTGGAGAAATACAGGGTGGTCGACTCGGTCGGAAACAAGGTGGGAAAGCTCAAGGACGTCTACCTGGACCTGGACACCTGGAAGGGGAGTGCGTTCGAGTATTCGCCTGGCGCCCTGAAGAAGGACAAGGTCTTCACGGTCTCGCAGATCGGAAAGATGGACCACGACCAGGGGACCATTGTCCTGAAGGACAAGTTCGAGGACATGGAACCTCCGGAGAAGAGCAAGAGGGAGATGTACCCCTTCAAGGAGATCCAGAAGCTGCAGGTCGTTGACAGCATGGGCGAGAAAGTGGGCAAAGTATACAATATCGACATCCCCGTGGAGAAACTGAAGGATTTCAAGGTGTGGAAACTGCTCATCAGGGTGGGTATCAAGGATAGAAGGCTTCGGATCAGCCCGCAGGAGATCTCCGAGATCATGGGCGTGATCAAGCTCAAGAAGACGCTGGAACAGTACAAAGAAGAGCTCGAGTGAGGCATACCTCTGAAGGGGTCCAGATGATCGTTCTCAGGACCACCGTTCCGGACAGTGGGACAGCAGATCGCATGAGCGGAGCCTTGGTAGGTTCCGGCCTCTGCGCAAGCTGCTCGTCATACCCGATAAGGTCAGTTTACAGGTGGAAAGGTGAGATCCACGACGAGGCGGAGGTCATGCTGGAATTCAGGACCACCCCGGCGATGGAGGATCGCCTGAGGGGTGAGATATCGAACATGCACCCCTATGAGCTGCCCGTGATAGATCGTTCTGTGGTCGAGACCGATGATGAAGTGGAGAATTGGCTCTGCGAATCCACCTCTGTGAGGGGGCAAAGTTGATATATAGTCCAAAACGTAACTCACGATACTATTATGCGTTTTGGCCACATAGATTGCGAAGAGCGATTATAAGGAAAAAAATATTATGTTCGCAACTATAATCACCAAAATATTCGGAGTTCAGAGAAATATAGTTAACGAAAGATAGATAACATATCCATATTTGAAGATAAACAAGGTGATAACATGAGTACAACGGAGAAGCTTATAGAGCAGGTATTGGACCTCAGGGAGAAAGGCCTGGCAAGGGAGGACATCGCCAAGGAGCTTCACGTCTCCGAGGAGACCGTGGGCTGGCTGCTCTCAAGGGGAAAGGATTCAGATAAACCTCCTGCCGACGTCTATATCGGATGGAGGTCCATCGGCGTCTACTCCCAGAGGATGACGCACATCGCCAGGATATTCGCCGATATCATATACGAGGAATCGGCCAGATCGGATGTGGAGATAGATGCGGTGATGGGGATCGCCATAAACGGCATTCCACTCGCCACGACGATAGCCAACGAGATGGACCTGGAGCTGGTTATATACAGACCAAGAAGGGAAGGAGGCGGTGAGGGGCTCGGCTCCATCCAGTCCAATTTCGCAGGGGTTGGCGACAAGAACATCGTGATAGTCGACGATGTGCTCTCATCCGGGGATTCCATGAGGAAGGCCATAGAGTTCATCAAGGCGAACCAGGGGACGCCAGCGCTGTGCCTCTCCATCGTCAACAAGCAGAGGTTCAACGAGATCGAGTCCGTTCCGGTCCGTGCGCTGTTGAGAACCCACGCTGTTTAAATAGGTACTACGGGGTCGGGTCATCCATGCACTGGGCGGATGTAATAGCCTCGAAACTGTTGAAAACTGGTGGCAAGCACAGAATAGCCACGGGCATTACGCCTTCCGGGCATATCCACGTGGGCAACATGAGGGAGATCCTCACCGGTGACCTGGTATACAGGGCCGCAGCCGATGCTGGTGTGGATGTGACCCTTTACTACATCGCAGACGATTTCGACCCGCTCAGGAAAGTGTATCCATTTCTGCCCAATACGTACGAAGAGCACATAGGCAAACCCCTGTCCGAGATCCCCTCCCCCGACGGAGAAGGTACCTATTCCGAATATTTTCTGACACCGTTCCTTGGATCCCTTGCCAGGATGGGCATTGAACCCGAGGTCGTAAGGGGAAGCATATCCTACCGGAAAGGGAGATATTATGAGTCCATTAAAACGATAATGGATAACGTCCCGAGGGTAAAAGAGATACTGGAGAAGATCTCCGGCAGACAGCTCAAGAAGAGCTGGATGCCGTACAATCCGAAGTGTTCCGGGTGTGGAAGGATCGGGACATCGACCCCCAGCGTCTGGGAGGACCCCTACGTCTCCTATACCTGTGAATGTGGACATGAGGGCAAAGCGGATACCAGGACGGATGATGGCAAACTGCCCTGGAGGCTGGATTGGCCCGCCAGGTGGAACTGGCTGGGGGTCACATGTGAGCCCTTCGGCAAGGACCACGCCGCGTCGGGCGGGTCCTACGACACCTCCTCTGCAATAATCAGGGAGCTCTTTTCCAGCGAGCCCCCAATTCCCGTTGTTTACGAGTGGATCCAGCTCAAGGGCAAGGGTGCGATGTCGTCGTCCTCCGGGGTGGTGATCAGCGGCACCGATATGTTGAACATGACGCCCCCCGAGGTGCTCAGATACATGATCGCCAGGAACCAGCCCAACAGACACCTGGACATGGACCCGGGTATGGGAATACTCTCGCTGGTGGATAGCTACGACAAGCTGGAAGAGGGGTACGGAAAAGGAGATGATCAGGACCAGGAGAGGATCTTCGAGCTCTCCATGGTGGACCCCGGGAACAAAGAGGGGAGCAGGCCTCCTATACACATTCCATACAGGCACCTTGTGACGCTGGTGCAGATGACACAGGACATGGGATCCCTTGCCGAGAAGATCAAGCTCGCCGAGGGCCTTGAGGATATTGACGAGATATCCATGGGGACGATCGATGAGAGGAGAACGAGGATCATGTTCTGGCTGGAGAGGTTCGCTCCCGAGAACGTGAAGTTCCATCTCTGCGATGAGGCCCCTGATGATGTTGTGAATGGACTGGAGGAGGGCCATCTAAAGGCGCTCTCCGCCATGAGAGAGGAGTTCGCCACCTGTGATTGGGACGCGGAGACCCTGCACAACGTGATCTACGATGGGTCCAGGTCAAGGGAGATCGACCCCAGGGACACCTTCACGGCGTTCTACAGGATACTCCTGGGCAAGGAGAAGGGGCCCAGACTGGGATACTTCCTCCATACGATGGAGAGGGATGACGTTCTCAAGAGGCTTGGGTCCGTACTCTCCCGAAGAATGTGAACACTCGGGGTTCAGGCTCCGACATCGATCCGCTGACCGTGAATGATCTCCGCATCAAAGCAGTATGAAACCGTTAAATAAAAAGGACCAATTATTAGAGGTCGGAGAGTGGGGAACCATGAGGTCTTTTCCAGCGCTGTTTTCATTAATGCTCATCCTATTATCTGCAGGCACCACGATCATCCTCCATGAGAATGGTTCCAACGGTCCGGGGGGAGCTCTCGCCTTCCAGATGGCAGAGCATCCAACGAGGGGGTCCGGGACAAAGGATGGTCCAGGGCCCATTGGATCCTCCATCACGTTCATTGAGAACATGGGACAGCTGGCTGACGATGATATCCTGTACTACACTACCTCTTCCGGGCTCTCGCTCGGGTTCCTCGATGATGGTATGATCATCAGCAGAGAGAACACAGAGAGCCATCCATCGGGACCGGATGATCTGGTCCGTACTGGCCGGTATGGAGATCGGAAGGTCCTGCCGGCACCTCCCGATCCAGGTGAGGCATACAGGATCAGGTTCCTGGATACCACCGGGGCCGATCCAGTGGGAATGTACATAACCTCCTGGAAGTCAAATTTCTTCTACGGAAATGATCCCGAGATGTGGGTGACCGGAGTGCCAGGTTACACCCAATTGGTCTATGAGGACCTGTGGGATGGGTTCGATCTCATCCATGAGCTTAATGACGGCCACTATTCGATGGAGTTAAAAAGGGAGCCCTGGGCCCGGAATACAGACCTGGTGATCCAGGTCGAACGGTACGAAGATGACATCCTCCGATCTCACGATGATGGGTGGACCTCGTGGGATTTCAACGCCCTGATGGAACTGGTGAACGAGGAGGTTCCAACAATTGGGGGGGAGATATCCTCCTCTATCATCATCAATGGGGACCTTCTCACCATAAAAGATGGTGGAGAAACCAGGGCTGTCCCCGGAGATCCCCTGATATTCTCTACATTTCTGGGGGGAACGGGATGGGACGAATCCACTCAGATCGCCGTTGACGGATCGGGCGATGTGTACGTTGCAAGGTATACTGAATCGACCAATTTTCCCACAACAAATGGGGCTTACGATGAGGAGTACAACGGAGGGGACTGGGACATCTTCATCTCCAAGCTTGGACAGGGTGGAACCTCTCTCGAGTATTCCACGTTCTTTGGGGGTTACGGTGGAGATGTGGGTATGGGCCTGTGTCTGGATGATTCAAATAACGTGTTTCTGACAGGGTATACCGATTCGCCCAATTTTCCCACGACACCCGGGGCGTTTGATAGCAAGGTCGATGGAATAGGGCCGGATGCATTTGCCCTGTCCATAGGCCCAATGGGCGATACTCTCAGGCTGTCCACCCTTTTCGGAGGCAACAAGACGGATACAGGGACCTGCATTGGAGTGGGCCCGTATGGAGACATCTACGTCGGAGGGAACACGGGATCGATCAATTTTCCAACCACATCGGGAGCTATCTCCGAGGATTATAATGGAGGGACCTCCGATTCCTTCGTTGTCAAGCTGAAGGACTCGGGAACCTCCATGGTCTATTCGACATACCTGGGTGGCACTGTTTACGACGAGATATGGTCCATCGCGGTAGACAACCAGGGTAGAGCGCATGTACTTGGTGAGACCGCATCTGATGATCTACCTGTAACTCCAGGAGCCTTTGACACAACGTACAACGGAGGATCGCAGGACCTCTTCGTCTCCGTCCTCCATGGTTCCGGTGGATCCCTTGATCGATCCACATATCTTGGGGGGAGCGGGGGGGATCACGCAATGAAGATCCTCCTTGACGATGACGGCTACACATATCTGACCGGAGGCACGGAATCCATCGATTATCCATCAACCATCAACTCCTTCAACAGGTTCAACAATGGCGAAGTGGATGCGATAGTTACCAAGATGAACGTCTCTGGAGACCACCTTATATTCTCAACCTATATCGGCGGTGGTGGTTTCGATGGGGCCTACGACATAGACGTTGATGATGAAGGCAATG
>JAGLEG010000475.1 GCA_023145185.1 Thermoplasmata archaeon | reverse complement strand
GAGGTTGGGATCCTTGTGTTGACCCCCGAGAAGGTTGATATGATAAAACGAAATGTTCCTTTCTGGGAAGAGGTTATTAGAAGTGAGGTCATTGCAGGTTCGGGGTTTGAGTGAACTGGAATGAATGCTTGAAGAAAGGTTTACTGCGTAAGATGGAGCCATCCATTGAGAATGGCATCAGGAGTTTGGACCTGGCCAGGGAGTGGCTTGGGGAGAGCGATGTTAACATAAGGTCAGGGGCGGTCCACTCGGCAATATCCGCAGGGTATCAGGCGATGTTCCACGCTGCCAGGGCCGTGCTCTATGTGGATGGGTATCGGGAGAAGAGCCATTATTGTGTTTCAAGGTATCTGGAGAGATACGTGGAGGCCGGTGAGCTTGAGAAGGAATGGGTCGGTTTTCTCGATAGGGTGCGTGACATACGACATTCAGACCACTACGATCTGAATTTCGTGAACACCTCTGAGGATGCCGTCAACGTGAACGGTATTGCCAGGTCCTTTATCGAGAGGATGGATCGGTTTCTCGAGGAAAAGGAAGCGGTGTAGTAATGATCGCTGTTCGGGCCTGTGAGGATATGTTTGGGTCGAAATACGGGACAGGGTGGTCAGGTCGAATTTGGGACGGGTTGGGTCGAAATACGGGACGGGCTACGTGTGTTTCTGTGGATCGGTCATTATTGTGTTTGGGTCGAATCGTGGGATGGCGTGAGCTGGTAGAGCTTTATATACTCGCATCGGGGAACAGGTCGAAACACGGGATAGGGTGGAATGGGGAGGGGGACTCTGGGGTGTTGGTGTCAGGTCGAAACATGGGACGACGTTCGATATTCCAGTTATATAACGGTGTCCATACACCCTATTGCCAACGTGTTTTGGACGGAATGGATGACTATGATCATAAGACAACCGATCCATATGATGATGATACCGATCTTGGAAAAAAGAGAATTTTTTCCGACCTTTCTCGAAGTGTCGATAAAGACACAATAAAAGACGGAACAGAAGATGCGAACCACAATGGAAAGATAGATGGAGACAATGGGGATGGAATTTATCAATCCACGGAATCTTGGACTGAGTTAAACCCGAATGCTCAGGATACCGATGGGGATACACTTTCAGATAACGACGAGAGGAATTGGAGTTATGATCCTCTTTCAAAGGATTCTGACCATGACGGATTGTTAGATAGCGAAGAAGATGAAGACAAAGATGGCATCCTTGATGCCGGTGAAACCGATCCGACAAAAAAAGATACTGATAATGATCGATTGGATGACCTTTATGAGATAAATGGATGGTATGTGTGTATATATCATGAAGGAACTCTTGAAATAATTGATGAAAAAATTGTATATTCAGATCCAAATGATTGGGATTCTGATAATGATGGACTGTCCGATTATCATGAGTTTAAAAATGCTACAGATCCTAATAATCCTGACACTGATGGAGATGGTATTTCAGATAAGGATGAAATTGAATATTATTTTGGCAGCTCACCAACAGGGTATGACGGTCAAGCCCCGACGATATCCGATTTCGAGTGTGAATATGCTTTGAGAACTGAGACTAGCGGACCGTTATGGAATATTAAGATCACAATGGAATATGTTGTTAAGATATGGATAAGTGCTGATGATATATTTGGTCTTGAGTGGGTGAACGTCCATCTTGAGGGTGTAGGCGATATAAAGGTACACACTGGGGATGTAACGTCAATAGATTATGAGAAATATGAATACACAATGGGTTATGAAAAGGCAGTAGAATCTCTTTTTAATGATTTTGTGATAAATATTACAGCATGTGATCAAAATGGAAATATTGGATATTGTAATGAAGAAATTCAAAGCATAGCTACAATTGTCACTTCGTCATTTAATGGTATATTAACAAAAATAACAAAAGTATTATTGTCAATAACAGATCCAATGTCAATTATTAATATGTATTTTACTAGAGCCCTTACATCATTTAAGGACATTATCGATAATGTAATATTTCCCAATATTAAACTATTATATTATAATTTTTTAATTATTATTGACGATGGAATCATTACTGATGATATACAAGAGATTATCGATATTACCATATATAATATATTCAATCCATTTCAATTAATTATTGATTTAACAAATTATGTAATTGGATTTATTAAAATATTTACCTATTTCAGTCAACAAATAATTGATTTCACAATTGAAACATTTATTGCCTTTTTTCAATGTTTTTTCAGTATGGGTTTAGATGACTTATCGACAAATGATAATAATAATGAATATAATGATTTGATCAACTTACTTTCTATTGAAATATTAATTGAAATGCTATCAGGTAATGAAATTATTGAATTATCAAAAGGTGTTAACTTAGAACCATTTGTAGAAGCATGGAATTGGATATATGTAATTTATAAATGTATACAAAACGGTATTTCAGCAGCAATATCATTAGGTTCATTTTCATGTGCACTTGGTGGAGAAAGCCTGACAGGAGCTACACTATCTTTGGGTAGTCAAGTATTATCAATTATCTCTTTTGTTACAACAATAATTGCTTTTGGAGTTTGGTTATGGGGATTTTCGTTTGAAAAGGATGATTGGGAGGGAAAATTAACACAAAAAACAATTGCAGGAATTCTTTATATTGCTAGCGCAGGTTTCATGGGCGCATCGATAATATTTTCTGCAGATAAAATTTTATCACCTGTTGCCGCAATTCTCTGGATGGTTGGGGCCGTTCCTTGGATTATTGATGCAATTATTTTTACAATTCGATATATTACACACCAACAAGCTGAGAGGAAAAGAGAATGGGTTGAAGATAAAGAAAAATCATATTCTCTAGTAAATGATTATAATTATGATTATGAATTCTATATCGATTTAATTTCATATAACCATAATGCAAATGAGGAAAATAATAATAAATTTGATATATATGAAGGTAATTTTGGGTTTAGAGCAAAACCTGATATTTCATTGGATTTGAATTTTGGTAGCTATGTCGATAATTATCCATTATATGATGATTATGTATTTAAGAGAAATGCAAATCATGATTTAACTTATAATTGGCCGACATATGTAGAGAATTATCATGATGAAATGAGATCGCCTTCACTTTTTACTTGTGTTGATTTTATTATATTAAGATTAAATGTGTATGACCAGGATGATGGTTTCTTAGATGAAGACTGTGTAAATGATTGCATAGATATATCTCCAGATCCCAACTCAAAAACTGCTTTTATAATATATAATTTGAAGGATGATAGATTATTTATTGATAAAAACCGTAATTATAAAATTGACGAAGATATTGATATTGAAATTCAAAAGAAGTACGGAAATTTTATTATTTCTGGTAATAATGATTTAGATATCTACGGTGAATTAACGATAAAAATTAATAATAATGAACCAAATTAGGATTAGAGGTGTTAACATATGAGGATCATTAATAAAATACTATTGTTTCAATTGATAACCATAATTATACCATTTTCAATTGTTATAATGTTTAATTATATGTATAAGGATTTTATGTTTTCAAGAGATATGCATGTATTATATTATTTAATAATATTATTATTATCATTTGGATGTTTAATAATCTGTTTATTAAGTATAATAATTAAGAATAGACCATTATTTTATATTATTAATGAGATACATCTTCAGTTATTAGTTAATTTATGGACATTTAAAACAATTACGGTTAATTGGGTTGATATTGAAAAAATAGTGTATTGTAAGATAAATAATGGAGTGTTTATAAAATATACATTAATAATAAATGAAAATAACCGAATATTAGTCATTCCAATGGTCCCGAATAATGTTGGAATTGAGATTATAAATCGAGTGTCAATAAATAGAAGGAAAATTATAGACATGAAGTCATTAAATGAATTGAATTTAGATCCTGTTGGTGGGGAAATATTTTCAAGAAAAATAAATGCTGTGTTGTTTCATAAAAAATATTTTTAATTTATTAAGGAAATATCGATATCTCTTGATCTCTTCATGACGATGGACGTAAAGAGGATTGAAGGCTAGCTGATCTTATAGAATTAGTTCTTCTTCGTGAATTTCTGTTATTGATTATGTACACAATAATTATAAATATACAATTATATCATATAGATACATACTGGTAACATATGGAGATGCTATGGTGTCATCTGAAGCGTATCCAAGATATGAACATTCGCCAACACTTAATACTGTGATAATGGTAGAAGAGACCCTTCGAAATATGGATGAGAGTGTTATTACTGTTGCTGATCTGAAAAGGATCCTTCCACGAAAAGTCAATCACAACAAACTCAAGGTTATTCTAAGATATCTTGATGAAAGCAACAAGATCTTCTTTTCGGTTGATGGGATATCATGGATTGAGAATTCCAATCCCAATATGAGAGAAGCGATTAGCCAGGGGCTCGAACTATGAAGAAAGTGAGGGTGATCCTCTCGGAGGAGGCGGAGGAGGCTTATAGATACCTCAATGAACGGTCTACCGAGTCAAAGATAGAAAGCTCGATATTCAACTCCATTAAGAAGAAAGTGGATCTGGTCAAGGCGAATCCACATTATGGGGACCCTATCGCCAAGAAACTGATACCCATTGAATATACGGATAAATATGGGGTCACAAACCTTTTTCGAGTTGAGTTATCAAATCATTGGAGAATGTTGTATACGTTGACCGAAGGAGAGAGTGTTATCGAGATCATAGCATTTGTCTTGGATATTATTGATCA
>JAGLEG010000474.1 GCA_023145185.1 Thermoplasmata archaeon | reverse complement strand
AAGTGAGGTCTCTCCCAACATTGACTTCACTCAGATCATATTTAATCTGTCAAAGTTGGGGTGTAACCCAGAAGGATAACGATAATGCCACAAAGATTTTTCAGCGATCAATGATCCTGGTCATGTATAATTCATTCTGAACTTGAGAATGGACTTTTCGATCATTGATCCTCTGAAATATTTGATGTAATTGGGTACAGTATTTAATCTAGATTCTCATTCAAAGGGAGGTGTTCCTTCTAACTCATCCAAGGAGAAATCCATTTAGATGGTCACTGGTGATATTTGCCATAGCATCATCCATCATCCTAACCACAATGATGATATCACTGAGTGCTGGGATCAGGGAAAGCTCGGACAGGACATTAGATCGCATTGGCGCGGACGTTTATGTTGTCCCCAAGGATCTAAATCCGCTTTTAATAAACCTTCAAAGATTTGATCAGGGTGGATCGATCCTCGATGCGATCAGGTCATCTCCCCACCCTCCCATTCATTTTTCACCAAGGTCCTATGACACATTGTTCATAAATAGCACGGATCTAAACAAGATATCGGAGATCTCGGTTTACGGTATTGTTCCCGAAATGGAACAAAATTTTGGCCAGTTCGAGGTGACCTCCGGACAATGGTTTGATACAGATAACGATCCTGTCAGGGAGGAGTACCGGTCAACCGGAATCGTTAGAGAGGACCTTTTTACGCTTGAAGTGATAATATCAAGTCAGTTAAGCAAAAATCTAGGTGTTGACATCGGCGACACTATCCTGTTGTCATCCAGAATTCAGGGCGGAGATGAATTTTCCTATCGGATTGAGGGGATATATTCTGATATGCTTGCCGGTCATGGAGAAGGGATCCTAATTCACCTCGGTGAATTGCAGATGATCAAGGGAACACACATTCAGGACACATTGACCGAGATCCTCCTGAAGATGGATGGTCAGGATAATATCGAAGAACTTATCCAATGGTCGAAAGGCGATCAGTTCATCTTTGGAGGTGTCGTGGACCTTCACACAAGGGGAGATATTCTTGGAGAACTCTATGGTTTCACCTCGCTGATAGATGGTTTTTCAGCAATAGTGATAACAATATCAATACTGGTCTCATTGACCTTTTTGACAGTTATCCTGATGATATCCATAAAGGGAATGGGAAAGGAATTGGCAATGTTGAGAGCGATCGGATTCTCAAGATGGTCTCTGATGTTCCATCTCTTTCAAGAGTCCTTTCTGAATACATTCATTGGTGGCATCATAGGATTGATATTTGGCGTCATGGTTGTAAAAATAATGAATTACTTGCTATCAGAGACAATAGATCAATTACCAACAGGGTTTGAATTATTCTCCATTGATATCGTAACGCTGTTAATGGTGATCATAATATTCACGGTTATCTCCACCGGGGCAGGAATGATACCTGCGTTGATATCCTCGTTAAAGGATCCTTCAGAGGCTATGAGGGGGGAAAGCAAATGATAATCCTCAAACCACATAGAAGGGTCTGGAGGAATGCGCTATCTATGTTTTCAATAGCGATCTCATTTGGTATGTTGTTATCCCTTATTTCGGTGGCATGGGGTCTGGGGGAGGCAGCAGAGGACAGGTCCAAAGGGCAACCACGTGATATGGTGATATCCTCCCTTGGCATAGTACCAACGATCGAAGATTCCCATATAAGATCCCGAGAGCTGAAGAATGATGAGAGTAATTTTTCAGCGGCCATGCCAGTTCTCACGATGTTGGGAAGGCTCGCTTTTCCCAAAGAGGATGGAGGCCTGGCCCCGTCTATGGACCTATCAATTGAGGATACCCTGCGGGGTGACCTCGAGGGATCCGAGACCGTAGGATTGGTTGGGCTGGTTCCTGATCTGGCCAAAGATTTCATGGGAGAGGACGATACCCTCTTCATTAGAACG
>JAGLEG010000473.1 GCA_023145185.1 Thermoplasmata archaeon | reverse complement strand
TCCACATCCCATCTGACGGAGATGATCTCACCGTCCTCATCCTGAGCTTGACCCGTGAATGTAACGGCGTTCTGGGCTTTTACCTCCCTGTCCGGGCCCGCGTCCGCGATCGGGGTCCCCGTGGTGACGGGGTAGTGTAGTATCTCGATATACGATCCCGGCCCACCTGTGATCAGCGATGAAGAGCTCGTGTTCGAACCTGCAAATATCTCCAGTGTGATCTCCCCCCCCCTGTCCAGCCTTATGTCTCCGATCACTGCCTCAGCCTCGAAGTAGTTCGGAAGGGTTGACGTCACTTCCATCTCACCCGACAACACGATGGTCTCGTCGGAAAGCAGGACCTGAGCCTCGACATCCACCATGCCATCCTCCCCCGACATCAGTTCAAGACGCATCTTGATCCTTGAATGCAGGACCAGGCTTCTCTCCATGGCAGGGCTGATCCAGGTCCCAATATATTCTACGCCATCTGTTATCATGGGTATCTCCGTGGAGCCCTTCTCGCCGACATCCTCGGAGAGGCTGCTCGAATTCAACAGATAAAGCCGGGTGGAGTCGGTCGCCTGCTGTGTCACGTTTATCACGACGAACGCGTCATTGGAGCTGCTCGCCCCACCGTTGTCCTTTACGGTGAGCGCAGCTCGGAACGAACCAGCGTCCCTGTAACGATGCTGAACCGATGAGAGGTTCACCCAGCCGGATGTCTCCCCATCACCGAAATCAAAAAGGTACTGTGTGACGGCCCCTCCCCTGACATTTGTGTCCTGTGAACCGGACCCATCGAATGTGACCTCCGTCAACGTGTTCGTGGAGGTCCTGTCAGCCGTCAGCTCAGCCACTGGCGGAGGGTTTATCCCAAGGACCGTGATGGGCCTCTCCGCGCTGTTGTTCAGCTCATTGGTCTCCGTGATGACGTCATCGGGGTCGGCCACGGCGGTGATCGCGTGGACCCCGGCGCTGGCCTCCCAGGTAAAGGATACGATCCCGCTCCCTCCCGGTGAGATCGTGCTCTCCTCCTCCCCTATCAATGCCCCGGTCCTTACGGGGCCGTCGAGGAGCCTGATCAGGACGTTCTGCACCGTGGTCCCGCCCGTGTTGTTGACCTTCACCGTTATCTCCACATCATCGCCGGAATCGGGCCTGTTGCTCGAGAACCAGATCGCCACGGGTATTATCGAGAGGTCGGCGGGATCGGCCTCGGACGATACCGTGATGTTCAACGCCCGGACGGAACCCTCCATCCCATTGATGGAGATCAAACCCTGGATATTGGCCCTGCTGCCCATTTCCATCGGGGCTTCGATCCTAAGGGAAAGGATCGGCTCTATCCCCACAAGCGGCTGATCGTATGCTATCGATCCCTTCACCCTCCACATGCTGCCGATGAGGATAGGCTCATCAAGGGAGGATGTGCCGCTTGGAGACCCCGCATCCAGGTCCACATCCTCTATCGGCCCCCACTCCTTGGGGATACGTATCTCGATGGAGAGATGATCCGTATGAGAGGTGAGGTCAGTGCGGGAGAACTCCCCTGAGAGCTCCAGGTCGATCGTCTCCCCTCCTATCACCTCGGCGGGGCCATCCACCTGATACGATGCCAGCTCCTCACTTCGCTTGACGGCCCCGTACACGTCGATCAAACCCCAGCCGGACCGGTAATTGTACCTGTCATCCAGGTCGGGCCTTGACCCCGAGCCAGATCGTTGTGCCGTCTCCCTGATGATCTGTTTGACCTGGTCCGGTGTGAGGTTTGGATTCGCCTCGAACATCAGTGCGACAGCACCTGATACGTGGGGGCAGGACATTGAGGTTCCCGTCTTCTCCGAATACGCCATGACGGTATTGTACTGTGCGGACCTGATGTCCGTCCCCGATGCAAGGATATCTGGTTTCAGCTCATCCATCTGATCTGAATCGCCGTCTGATGAGCGTGGTCCGTAATTGGAATAGCTGGCGTATCCGTCATCGTTCCTCGTAACGGTACCCTTATCGTTCAGGGCTCCCACGGTTATCGCCTTATCTGCGGCAGCCGGGCTTGGGAGGCCCTGGGTTCCATCGTTCCCTGCTGCCACCACCACCACCACCCCTTCATCGACCAGCTGGTTGACAAGGCGGGACGTGGTATCCTTTCCCGATGACGAATACGTGGATCCGAAAGAGCAAGACACCACCCTTATATCGTGCTCGGAGTGGTTCTCGATAAGCCACTCGAACGCGTGGTCCGAGTTGGAGGCGTCTCCACCGAAGAACCTGAATATCCTCAGGTCGACCAATCCGGAGCCAGGAGCAACGCCCGCATATGTGGTGGATTGACCACCAGATCCCAGAGCAATGCCAGCCGTGTGCGTCCCATGGCCGTCCTCATCCTTGGGATTCACATTGTTGACAGTGACCAATCCGGTGAAATCACCGCCAGTTACGAATTTTCCGCGAAGTGATTCGTGTTGGATATCGTCCGCGCCTGAATCCATCATCGCGATGTTCACGCCCTCGCCCGTGTATCCCAATTCCGAGGCGGTGTAGGGCGAATATTCTGTCGAAGGGGAGGCCCTTATCCCTTTCGTTGAGGTATCGAGAAATGGGACCATCCAGGGTCGATATTCTACCATGGTAACGCCAGCAAATGACGCAAGTGCTCTGTACGCGGAGAGGTCCAGGTGTCGCACCCTCAGGTACTGGGCTGTGGAGTACTTACCACTGTAGACCAGCTCCGGCTGGAGGCCCAGGCCCTCTGCGACGCCGATCATTCCCGAGATCGATCCCTCGTCGACCCCATCCGTGAAATGCACGTTTATCCCTATGGTGCCCTCGACCGCCTCAACAACGGGTATCCCGGTGGTGAGGATATCGTCCACGTGATCGTTATCGAGGTCCCTGTCCCAGCCGTCCCAATCGAATGCCCTGCCCGCCACATTGGCAGCATGGCCTTCCAACACCTCTCCCCCTGGAATGTCGGTAGCTCCCGAGCCTCCGCCCACCACAATGGACAGAAGAACGAACACGATCGTGATGATGGCAACGGTGTGATGTTTCATCTTATATCACCTTGCACGCCGACGCTCTCCTCCGGCCGGGTGAACATGATGACCCATAGATATTCGTCATTAATAAACGAAACCCCATTTATTTTTGTATAAGTGGGTACGATTACTTCGGATATCAACATATTTAAATATCCCGTTCAGGATGGAGGGTCCCTGCTTCTCCATGGTGGATAACAGAGGTGATTTTGCTCATGACTGAAAGGGAAGATATGATGAAGACCGGAACCACGACACTCGGCATTGTTTGCAAGGACAGCATGATCCTCGCCACGGAGCATAGAGCCACCATGGGCACCCTGATAGCTCATACAGACACACAGAAACTGTTCAAGGTGGACGAGCACATCGGTTTGACCACGGCCGGCCTGGTCGGGGACGCCCAGAGCCTGGCTCGCTACATCACCGCAGAGGCCGAACTGTACCGGTTGAAGAGGGACCAGCCCATGACCATCCGTGCCGTTGCATCTCTCACGGCGAACATCCTCTCGGGAAACAGATATTATCCCTACTGGGTACAGCTGCTGATCGGAGGTTTCGACAGGGATGGGGGGCACGTTTATTCGATCGATGCTGCGGGCGGGTCCATCCCGGATAAATACTGTGCGACGGGCTCGGGCTCTCCGTATACCTACGGCGTACTTGAGGATAATTACACGGATAACCTGACCTCCAGCCAGGGAGTGGATATCGCGATCAGGTCCCTGAACGCCTCGATGAAAAGGGACTCCGCATCCGGCAATGGGTACGATATCGTGGTGATCGACAAGGACGGATGGAACCCGGTATCCAACGCAGAGGTCGAAAAACGCAAGAAAAGACTAAATATCAAATAATTAATCCCAAGTTGAATAGATCAGGAGTATATCTCACTATTCGAATCCATTCTCATCATGATCAGATGGTTCCTTTCTGGAACTATTTTAATTGGACCCGCCTGAGCGACATGAAAAGCTCGGGTGACGGTATCTCACGAGGTGTGTGGGATGAGCTATGAGGCATTGATCAAGAGAATAAGAAAGGAAGTCGAGGAGATAGTACCTTCAGGTGTGGAGATCACCGGGATAGAGTTCGAAGGGCCCGTTGTCGTCATACAGACACGGAGCCTGGAAGAGTTCGCCTATGATACCAACCTGGTTCGGAAGCTGGCACAGGGACTGAAGAGAAGGGTGGCGATAAGGCCCCACAATTCCCTTGTCAGCGACGCGGACGAGGCCACCAGGATCATAAAGGAGGTTATCCCGGATGATGCGGAGATCACGGAGATATCCTTCAATACCGATTCGAACGAGGTGACCATCGAGGCACTATCGCCGGGTATGGCGATCGGAAAGCACGGGATCAACCTCAATCAGATCAAGAAGAACACCGGATGGGCTCCGCTTGTCGTGAGGACCCCGCCGATCGCGTCAAAGAGCGTCAAGGATATCAGAGAGTTCCTCAAGGATCCCGCCGTGACCGAAAAGCGCAGGAACTTCCTCAGAAATGTTGGAAGAAGGATATTCAGGGATATCCCAGACGACGAGAACTGGGTGAGGTCGACCTCTCTGGGCAGCTACAGGGAGGTTGGCAGAGCGTGTCACATGCTTCATACCAGGAACTCCAAGGTGTTGATAGATGTAGGTGTCAACGTTGGTTCCCAGGACCACCCGTCCCCGTATCTGCAGATGCCGGAGGTGCAGCCGTTCGAATCCATCGATGCGATCGTGCTCACCCATGCTCACCTGGACCATTCGGGACTTATCCCGCTGATGTACAAGTACGGATACGACGGCCCGGTGTACTGCACAGCACCAACAAGGGATATGATGATCCTCCTGCAGCTTGATTACATCAAGGTTGCAGTTGCCGAGGGGAAGAAACCACCTTTTGATTCCAGCCACGTGAGGGATGCGATCCTTCATACGCTTCCGATCAAGTACAATGAGACCACGGACATCGCCCCCGATATCAGGCTGACATTCCACAACGCAGGGCATATTCTGGGATCGGCGTCCCCCCACTTCCACATCGGAGATGGACTGTACAATATCGTCTACACCGGGGACATCAAGTTCGAGAGGACCTGGCTGTTCAATGCCGCCACGAACAAATTCCCCCGAGCGGAGGCGATCATAATGGAGTCCACATACGGCGGCAAGAGGGATTTCCAGCCCACGAGGAAGGAGGCGGCAACTCAGCTCAAAGGCGTCCTGAAGAGGACGCTCGGGCGCGGCGGCAAGATCCTTATCCCCGTATTCGCGGTGGGCAGGTCCCAGGAGGTGATGATCGTTCTGGAGAAGCAGATGAAGAACGGACAGATCCCCAAGGCCCCGATCTACCTGGACGGAATGATATGGGAGGCAACGGCGATACACACCGCCTATCCAGAGTTCCTTAACAATCAGCTCAGGACCCAGATATTCCAGAGAAACGAGAACCCGTTCCTCTCTGACTACTTCAATAAGGTGGACGGCAGGGAAATGAGAAAGAATATCCTCCACAGCCCCGATCCATGCGTTGTGCTGGCGACTTCTGGCATGTTGAACGGTGGACCGGTAATGGAGTATCTCCGACTATGGGGCTCAGATCCCAAGAACACCCTGGTGTTCGTCGGCTACAATGCAGAAGGGACACTGGGCAGGAAGATACAGAAAGGGCTCACGGAGCTGGTGATCACCGAGAAGGGAAAACCCAGGTCCATCTCCCTGAAGACACAGGTGGAGACCGTCGATGGGTTCTCCGGCCATTCGGACAGGAAACAGCTGATCAACTACATCTCCACCATGGATCCGAAACCGGAGAAGATACTGGTTCACCACGGTGACGAGGCAAAGGAGATGGACCTCGCCTCTTCCCTCCACCGAAAGTACAATATCTCCACTGCGGCGCCCATGAACCTCGAAACCGTCAGGTTCAGGTAGGGAGGATGAGACCTCCGGCCCCGGAATACATATATGAGCCTCACCCCCGGGAGCTGAAAGGAGGAGGAGTATACCTCCTCGTCCTTTACGTTGACGAACCTGTCGATCTGAACGTGGGGGCACTGGGTGAGATCCACTTCGAAAGTGGGACGTACATCTACACTGGCTCAGCGAAGTCCGGGCTTGCAAACAGGATATCTCGACATTTCAAAAAGGAGAAGAAACTGAGATGGCATATTGATCACTTGACCGTTATCGCTCCGGAGATGGGGGTGTGGTGGAGGGATCACGGCGACACCAGGGAGTGTGATGCTGCACGCTTCCTTGGCGGGCTCCATGTATCCATCAGGGGGTTTGGGTCCAGCGACTGCGGATGCGGATCACATCTCTTTTATACGGGTCCGGAACGCAGATGGCTATGATCCCAACTTTGACAGATCGAATATGATCTTAGCCTGTCAATGTTGGGAGAGATCTCACTTTGGCACTCATCTATGCCTATGTATGCCAAAGTTAGGTTACGATAGAAGCGAGATCAGAGTATATATCTCGAAAACGATCAGAAAGGCCCCTATAAGCAAGAGGATCACGCCGCCGGCCCGAAGCAGGTTCTCAAGATCGAACCTGTTTCCCACCTCGGATGCGAGCGCCGACATTATAACAAGCGGCAGGGAGAGCCCGGCAGAGAAAAGGAACATCGCCAGGCCCCCAAAGAGGGCTCCCTCCAACCAGGAGGTCGCCGATGTCCCCACGATCGGCGCGGCCCCGAGCAGGATGAGCCATCCCTCACCGAAGCAGACCACGGACATGAGAAGGCCGATCCCTATCATCGTCGCCCTCTCGGACCTCTCCCCCCTGGGGAGCATTCTGAGGATCATCCTGGAGGTCCAGTTCTTCGCCCCCGAGCCCGAGCAGGACCTCTCATCCCTCTTCTTTAAAACACCGTAGAAGTGAAGCCCGTTGATGACAGAAAATATCCCTATCACCATGTAGACCGCCGGGGAGAACCATATGATGGATCCCACGTCCAGCACCCTTGATGTGCTGTAGCCGACGCCTCCCAGGATGAGCCCCAGTAAGACCAGGACGGACATCCTCGCAAGCGAGAAATATAGCGAGAGCCGGAGCCCGTTCCTCCATCCCTTTCCATGTCCCCCTATCCTGACCAGGATGAGCGGACCACACGTGAGGTTGCACACCGTGGAACCCAGGAGAAGGCCCGTGAGGAACAGGATGGAGAATATCACAACGTTGCCAAGGATCTCACTACCTCCTTATTCGTCACTATATAATTTTGGTACCGTATATTATCAGCTCCCCTAACAGGAAGCCGAGTATGACCCCCCCGTTGAGGAATGGGAGCCCAGCATGCGCTTTTCCTTTCAACACCTGATACATCAGGAAGAACAGGGCGATCAACATCCCCACAAGGGAGAACATGGCCACCGAAAGCTGAGGGGAGATCATGCCCAGAAGCTCTATCCCATCTGAGGGCAGGAAGGTGTAGGCCGATATCAGCAGGGACCCGGGTATTATCACGTCACCAAGGCCCATGAACATCGCTTCCCTTGGCCTGCTCTTGTCAAGGAGGTTGCTCTCATCCTCGTACCTGTATCCCCATTTCAGGGGGAATACCAGCAGGATGGGAAGCTTGGCCTCCACCACCGACTCCGCCAGGGCCAGCATGTGTTTTGTTTTATATACGGAGATGAAATCGTATACTGCCAGAAGGACCAATAGCAGTAGGATAGGTAGAATTGATATGGAGATGCCTATCAGCGTCAGGACGCCCGCCCCCATCAGTATCCCGGAAAGGTCGACGATCCACCACTTGGGCTTCCAAAGTAGTATTGCCACGACGGCAAATGCAAAGCCGAATGCGCCCAGCTCGACCACAAGTCCCCCTCTTTCCCCGGGAATGGACCACCTCTCGATCTTCTCCTCGGAGACGATGGTGAGGGTGCCCCCTGGTCTGTCCTCGTATGTCATCAAATAATTATAATCGTCCAGACCCCATGTAGAGTGACCATCCTCATCGACCACGTACAGGTAATTGCTCCTCATGGCCAGGACCTCCCAGCCGCTTTCATCCTCGGCGAGCCAGACGAGGTTGGGAGATGATATCATCCTGTTCAATACGGGTTCAACATCCCCACCCACTTCCCACATATGGAGTCCTTTATCTGTGCCGATCATATATATCTCGGCGAAGGCTCTCATCCAGATGATCTTCTCATTGAACGTGATCTGTTCTATCAGGTCCACTGAACCATTGATAAAGGATATGGAATAGACAGTATGATCGGTGTGGGCCATCGGCACATCCGAACCAAAGGAAAATGTCAGGTCCCCATCGGCCTGATAGAGAAGAGAGGCGTTCCCACCATCATGTTTGTAGAGCCGAATCCCAGAACCGTTCGAGACCAGATATAGGTCGAGGTTCCTCCCGAAATAGTTCCAGACCCTCGTGGCATCCAGAAGAGAGCTGTTCTCTGGCAGTTCAAATGTCTCCGATGGATATGAGATATCCACACCCTGGGACCCATTGCCCCCATCTCCAAAGCGAACCATCTGGACCTGATCGCCCTTTCGCATGGCAGCCAGATAAACATTGGTGTTGCCCGCCTGGGTCAATTGGTTGGTGATCGCCACAGGGATCAGCTGGTCGATCTGGGCCTCTGTCGCATAGACCTCGTATCCATCTTCCTCAAAGCCCAACAGGGACACCGATCCGTTGGAAGCTATCATGATCGAAGGGGACCCTTGATCCATCCCGATCGGCAGAGCCCAATATGGGTCATTGACCTCCATGTCCTGGACCTCCCACTCCTCCGGCATGCCGTTGACGACCACATCCAATACAGGAGAAACAACGGCGTATGTAGAGAACAGGACCGCCGCCGCGAGCACGTATTTCAGGAAATTCCTCTTCCTCCTCTTCAAGAATTTCTTCAGCAGTAATATGACCGTTGTGACCACGATTATCATGACAAGATAGTACACGGCGATCCATGGATCGGTGGCCCCCTCCTCACCGAACGCCTGCATTCCCTGGCTTACGTACAGGGGAGCCACGAAGAGGGATATGGATACGGTTATCAGTATGAAAACTACCATGCCTGCTATCGGGGCCCATGCGCTCTTCCAGCCGAGGCCGCGTTCGGCAGCCTCATCATCGCTTTTGTCCCCCTCGGCATCGGGGGTTTCCTCCTTCTCCTCTCCCATTTGATCCCACCATCATCCCTGTTTGTAACCTATCTTGCGGAGGAGCTCTATCCTCCATCTCTGGTCTTCCCCGGTCTCGATGCCCACCTGTTTGTTCCCGTCGATCACTCCCATGATGCCCCTGCCTCTCTCGTTCTCCGCGATGATGACATCGGTGGGGTTGGCCGTTGCGCAGTAGATATTGCATACAAGGTTCAGTGATTTCACCGCATTGAGGAAGTTGATCGGGAACGAACCGCTCATGAATATTATGAAGGAGTGGCCGCAGGAGAGGTTGAAAGCGTTCTTTTTTGCCAGCTCGGTCATCTCCTCATCCGTGCCCGACCAGCGGACCAGACAGTGTCCAGAGGCCTCGCAGAACGCCAGTCCGAACCTGGCGTCCGGTACCGCGCTGACCATGACCTCATGGATGTCCTCGACCGTCTTGATGAAATGCGACTGCCCCAGAATGAAGTTGATATCCTCCGGTTTTTCGATGGGAACGGTTATCAGGTCCATTCGGAGTTTCTCCTTTCGAGGAGGTGAGGCCTCGACCCTCGAGGATGAGCTGGACCTTATTAAAAGATTACCTGAACAGTTCAAGCGCTTTCTCCGCTTTGGTCGCCGATATCGGTCCATCCTCCAGAAGCTTCTTGACTACCTTATCCACCTCATCTCCCTCGGCCCCGGCCTGGATCGCCAGGTTCCTGGCGTGCAACCTCATGTGCCCCCTCTGGATCCCCTCCGAGGAGAGGGCTTTCAATGCAGCCAGATTCTGGGCCAGACCAACGGCGGCAAGAGCTTCTCCCAGGTCAGTGGCCTTTTTGATACCCATCAGTTTTACACAGGCTCTTGCCGTCGGGTGGACCCTGGTGGCCCCTCCCACCAGTCCCACGGCCGTGGGCAGTTCGATCTCTCCGACCAGGTCCCCGTTCTCATCCCTCCAGTATCGGGTCAGGGGTTTGTACGAGCCCTCTTTCGCGGCAAATGAATGGGCGCCTGCCTCCACCGCTCTCGTGTCGTTGCCGGTGGCCCTGACCACTGCCGAGACGCCGTTCATGATACCTTTATTATGGGTCGAGCATCTGTAAGGGTCCACCTCAGCAAGGTAAAAGGCCTTCAAGATGCTATCAACGACACCCTCCCCCCCAAGGAGGTCCTTCCTGAAGGTCGCCCGGGCCCCGGACAGCCGTCTGTCCGCCAGGTTGGATATGATCCTGAGGAGGGCCCTACCGCCTGTCAATTCCTCCATCACGGGGGCGACGGCCTCCGCCATGGTGTTCACGGCGTTCGCGCCCATTGCATCCCTGCAGTCCACGTATAATTGGGCGACCATGAAATCGCCCTCGGGATGGGCGATGTGCCTGAGATCGATATCCCGTACTCCTCCTCCCAATGAGATGAGGAGGGAATCCTTTGAATTCGCCAGGTCGATCAGGTCACTCTTCTTCCCTTCAAGAGCCTCGAGCGCCCTCTTCATGTCCGGGATATCCGTTATCTGTACCTGTCCGATCATTACGGGATCCGAGGACCACGTCTCGAAACCACCGCTCTCCCTGGCCATCTTGGCCCCTTTTGATGCCGCGGCAACGACAGATGGTTCCTCCGTTGCCATGGGGATGAGCACATCCCGACCGTTTATCAGAAAATTCGTGGCGATCCCCAGAGGGATCTCAAAGCTCCCAACGACATTCTCTATCATCCCATCCAGAATTGACGGATCACACGGGGAAAAAGAGAGGGATGCGACATCCTCCTCATCAAGGCCGGACCTCTCCCGAAGGACCCGCCTTCTCTCCTCGACATCCATCTTGTAGAAACCTGTGATATCCGACGACATAGATCTCACCTACTTTTTTCCCTCATTACGGATCTTGATCTCGGCCCTTCTCAGCTTCACTCCCCTTGGGCATTTCATCTCCTCCATCAGCCTGGTTATCTTGACCTTCTTCCCCGATGCTGGGTTCTCCTTTCTGCAAAGTCGATGGTTAGCGCACCATACCAATTGACATGAGCCGACCTCCAGGCTTATGATCGCCCCTTCGATCGCCTTGTTTGAAGGTATCGAGGCCTCCATCTCCAGCTCCTCGTACTCTGCAACGACCGCCTTACCTCCATAGTGAACAGGGCAATCGTGTTCCTTATCCCTCACAGATGTGACCCTGTACCTGTATCCAACCTTCAGACCATGGCAGGCCTTTTTTACCTGACAACTCTCACATTCGGGTGATGTACCGATATAGGTGAAGATGAAACCCACCCTCGCCACCTCTTTTCCAACCAGAGTGATATTGCTCATTTGACCACTTTCGCCCCAAAGAGCTATTCGATATTAATTATTGTTTGCGGTCACACCATTTGTCCAGGTCAGTAAGTGATTTAGAGTTAGCTCCTACTGTGAGGGGGGGAAAGGGATATAAATAAGAACTACATCGGGGAGTTCCACAAGCCTACACTAGGTACCGTCTATAGGGCGTTGATCAAGTGGTGATATATAAAGGTTTGATCCGCAGCCGATGCAGTGCATCTTATCGGAGGCTTCAACTTGGCCGAAAAGAAAAGTGGAAAACAGAGAAAGGACAAAGCCCCGGCGGCTGAGGTCAATCCGGACTTCAAGTTCATTGTCCGTATACGAAATACGGACATAGACGGGAACAAGAGGTTCATCGATGGTCTCACCTCCATCAAGGGCATTAACTACAGGATAGCGAAGATCATCACCCGTAAACTCGAGATAGATCCCTCCCTTAAGAGCGGAGATCTGACCGATGAGCAGGTGGAGCATCTGGCCAATTTCCTCGAGGAGATCCCCAGCCATATCCCTGTTTGGATGATGAACAGGCAGAGGGACATCGATACCGGTGAAGATACCCATACGCTCGGGGCCGACCTGGAGATGATCCACAGCGAGGATATCGGCCTGCTGAGGAAGATCAGGTGCTACAAAGGGGTCCGCCACGATGGAGGACACAAGGTCCGCGGGCAGAGGACCGGCTCCAACGGAAGGACTGGAGCCACCGTAGGCGTATCGAGGAGAAAAGTGAAGTAAGGGGGTTTAATCATGGGAGATCCAAAGAAGCTGAAGAAAAGATACGAAACTCCCTCTCACCCTTGGCAGGGCGAAAGGATCAAAGAGGAAAAAGGGCTCATGGTCAAATACGGCCTCAAGAACAAGAGGGAGGTCTGGAAAGCTCAGTCCTACCTCAGAAGGCTGAGAAAGCAGGCAGTTGGTCTGCAGGCAATGAACAGGACCGGTAACGAACAGGCTCAGAAGGAGACCGGACTACTGCTCAAGAGATGCCACAAACTGGGTTTCCTGTCCGATGGAGCACCCCTCAAGGACGTGCTTGCCATCGATGTGGAGATGGTCTTCTCTCGCAGGCTTCAGTCCCTGGTGTACACCAAAGGGCTGGCCCAGACCCCAAAACAGGCTAGACAGATGATCAATCATGGACATATCATCCTCAAGGACAGGAGGGTCACCATCCCCGGCCTGTTGGTCAACAGGTTCGAGGAGGGGTTCATCGAGTACGAGGCTGCCTCCCCGTATTCATCGGAGCTACATCCGATGAGGCCGAAGGGAAGCGCGCCTTCCGAGGAGGTCATCCCCTCGCAGGTGGAACAGAAGATAACGATAGAAGCTCCAAAAGAAGAGGAA
>JAGLEG010000472.1 GCA_023145185.1 Thermoplasmata archaeon | reverse complement strand
CTCTTGTGCTTGTCCTTTGTCATAAGGGAGAGCACCGTCTTGGCGTAGAGATACGTCTCCTCGGCGGAGGGGTTCCCGGAGTACTCGCCGTAGTTTGCCAGCTCACTCCCGAATCCGTAATCCACTATTGTATCGGCATACACGACGGATGCACCGCCGCCTGCGACCATTGTCCACACCCTCCCCTCGGGGTTTAGTATGGTCAGTTTCAGCGATGCCCCTGTCTTCTCATCCAGGGATTTGATGAACGCCTCCTCGTGCATGGGTTCCTTTCCGAACGGTTCCGGGAATCCGTCCATGTCCCACACGCCCACGTTCTGGAACATGGCCGTGTCATCCATCTTGGCCACCATGTCAAGCACCTTGATCTTCCCATCCACGATGGTGAACGGGTTGATCTCAAGGTAGGTCAGATCGTGCTTTGCGAAGAAAGTGTACATCCCCTTCAGGAACGGGCCCACGATCTTCCTCTCCTGCGCTGGAAGATCTGCCATGAGGGGCTCGGGATCGAACTCCCTGTCGTCCAGGGGCGCCATCTTGACCTCCTTGACGGTCTCCCAGACGTCCTCGATGTTGACCCCGCCTTTTGTGGAGAAGAAGATATTGTCGCCGTCCGATTCCATGTTCATTGCGATGTAATACTCCACGTCGTGGGGGACGAAGGGTTCGATGAGGAAGTGCGTCAGCCTGCCCTCGACCTTTCCCACCTTGGCCTTCTTGTTCATCCTCTCCTTGATGAACTTGACGGCCTCGCTGTAGGAGCTGTCAAGAAGGACCAGTCCGGATTTTCCCCTCTTTCCGAAGAGCTGGTCCGGTTTGACGACCAACCTCATGTTCTCAAGCCACGGGTTCTCCTCGGGAAGCTTGCCAAGATCAGTATCAGGGTCTACCAGGATCGGCATGACCTCGAACTTTACCTTGTCTCCGCTGTACCCTGGAACCATCCTGTAAAATACCCTTTTTGCATCGTATTCTCGAATACCCCTGCGGGCCATAATACCACCGGGGGGTACAGGTTTTTTTTATAATATAAATCGTTAGGGCTGAAATCAAATATATGCTCATGATGCTGTTGTGATCTGCTCTATATTATGATATACTGGCTGAAATGTCAACAATATGGAAGGAATTGGGGCCAGAGGGTTCACCGCATCAAAGCCTTATATTTCAGTTGATCAAATGCATTGTCCAATACTGGCGGGAGTGCTCCTGGCACCTCTCATTTCCACTGTCGGGACGAGAGGTCCCGGCGACCTCTCCTCTCCTCTCCGGAAGGGGAGCTTGCAGAGAACCTGCCGGTGGGCCTCTCCTGCGTGGGTGGTTCTTCCTCACGAACATTTCGGTGACGGTGGGACCTGGGAGGTCTCTCTGGTGGAACATCCTCTTCCTCTTCTTCCTTGACAAAGCCCGCCCTGCCGCAGAACCAGTG
Source organism: Thermoplasmata archaeon (assembly GCA_023145185.1). GTDB lineage: Archaea > Thermoplasmatota > Penumbrarchaeia > Penumbrarchaeales > Penumbrarchaeaceae > JAGLEG01. The sequence goes on along the minus strand of JAGLEG010000472.1, from coordinate 1,013 downwards.
ATGGGTCAGCGGGATGATCGATACGGTGAAGTTGAAGTACAGATCGAGATGGTGGTACCAGTGTTTCTCACCGAAGAAACCCATATCGGATGGGAGATCTGTTCCCAGCAGCTTGTTCGGAAGCAGCTCCGGCTGTGCGATGATGAGATGAAAGGCGAAGTAGGAGAGCACCACCAGTGGGATCAGGTACATGACCCTCTTTACAACCCTGTTGAACGGGTCCTCAATATTGCTGAAATTGTTGGAATAGACTCCCATCAATATCACCGGTGTAAGCGGAAACGTACCCATGTACAGCACGTGGTGCCATTTATCAGCAGGGCTGATATCACCCCATGGGGCGATGTATTCGGTTAGGCCGTAGCAGAAATAGGCGATGGCAGCCCCTATTGCAGCTGCAAGGATAAGGACGACGAGCCCGAAAAGGAGGTCGTTCTCTATGTTGAGCTTCTTCTGGAACACGGGCATGTAGTCCTTGAACACTAGCGGTATCATCAGGGACATGATGATTATCCACTGGCTGACGGCAAGTATACGGTCCTGATGCAGTACGTCCCAGTTCTCAAAAGAGGCGGCCTTCACCGGACCAGCTTCCATGTAGAAGATAAGGCCCCATACGACCCAGATCACGATGTACCAGAAGAACGCCTTCAGGGTGTCGTTCTTCATCCATGCCGACAGCTTTCCCTTGAACATGAAATCGTCAAATCCATAGATAAAGAAACCGAACACTATGAAAGTGAAATGGCCTGACATCACGATCGGGCCCTGGTAGAGCAGGTGATCGGGGAACGCCTCCGTTCCAGGTACGTTGAACACGTAGAGCATGATGAACTGGTTGACGAAGAAGATCACCACGGCCCCGAATATCGAGAAGAGCTGGCGGAACATGCCGTTAAAGGCGGGTTTGGGCTCCCTCTTGAAATAGTGGCTCTGACAGATCGAGAGCAGAACGTAATATCCCAGCATCGGAGAGTAATAGTTGAAGAAATTCTCCACGCCAGCCATCTATG
>JAGLEG010000471.1 GCA_023145185.1 Thermoplasmata archaeon | reverse complement strand
TTATTCATATGTCAAAGTTAGGCTGTATCCGAGCCGATACTTCGGCGAGGGTAAGACAAATCTACCGATTTGTTGATATCGCGCCTTCAGAAAGATGAGAGCTCCCAGGGAGGATAGGCGTTCACCTGCAGGACACCGAAAAGCGTGATCAGGAACCAGGACCAGGATGGATGAGCGGTCAGTGCAAAGGGCATTACCCACAGGAGATACCAGGGGTGGAACTGGGGCGATGTTAGGATTAGAAGAAAGAGCACACCCGAGATTATCAGGGGGAGGTGTTTGACCGGAGTGTGCCTCTTCAGTATCCCCTTGACCTCAAAGACCCTCCAGGCGGGGAAACGCTCCCCCCTGAACCCGAGGAAGAAAACGAATGAGAGGATCAGAAAGAATAGGGAGATCACCAGTGAGATAGAGCCCATGACCCAATCGCTTATCCCATCCGCGCCGGACTTGAGGATAATTAGCGAATATCCTATCATCATCACCGACGTTATTCCCGCAAGGACGAGCGATGGGAGGTTGTCCGGGACCGCGATCAGGTCCCGAAGCCCCCTCATGTTCAGGTAGACCCCACCCATCAACATCGCCAGGGACATCGTTATGAAGGGAAGTAGAGGGGAGATGACAAGGAGCGCTGATACTGCGTCAAGGAGGTACCTGACGCTCATGGCAGATCCCCAGCCGGACGTCTGCTCGAAGAGGTAATCGAACATGAGTGAAGGGTCCACCAGCATGATGGGAATGCTGACGATGATCGGCACGGCCAGTAATGCTGCCAGATGCTTGAAACGATCCGGCCATCTCTCCATGGCAAGGACAACCGCCGGGACTATGAAGAGGGGATAGATCTTGAGGGCCATACCCGCCCCGAGAAAAACCCCGGATAGGACATACCGCCTCCTGAGGAACATCCCAAACCCGATCAGCGACAGCACCACAACGACGGGGTCAAAGTGCCCAGCCAGCCCTACCTCCAGAAGGGCTACGGGCCAGAGGAGGTAGGCCACCGAGGCTGTTTTCCAGGTAATCTCGGGGAGCCTGCCGGTGTACCTGTGCGATCTGACCGGCGCCCCTCTCCCGATCCACAGCATGAGGACGGGGACCAGGGAGTTGAAGAGGGAAAATATGACCTTGAAGGATGTGACGGAGGGGCCGAATATATACGATATCCCGCCAACCATCCAGATGTAGAGTGGGGGCTTGTTTACATCGAAGTCCCTGTAGGGCACGGACCCATCAAGGATCATCTCACCACGGATGGACATCCTCATGATGTCCTGGGACAGCAACGGCTCCTGAACCATGAATGGGATGTGCAGGACCAACGCCAGGAAAAAGAGGAGAATGGACGATCTCAGACCTCCCAGGGACCATAGTTTCCTGGATAACCTGGACCCGACGAAAAGGAATATGGTGGAGACATAGCTCAGATACCATATTGAGTGAATTAGCCTGAATAGGGCCCAGCTTCTGCCCAGGAGCGACATCGCGACAAGGGAGGAGATGAAGATGATCAGGGAGATGATCAGAAGGCGGTCCCTCGCCAGGGGGGAGACAAACCCTCGATCTTCCGCTTCCCCATCCTTTTCCACCATCGTCGGGAGAGGGACCAGATCGTTTAAATCCCTTACTATCGGCATGCCATCTCCGTCCGGGATTAATCTTTCGTACAGAGGAGCCGTTATTATGGAAGAGACACCCTGAGGCTCTGCAGGGCGGACCTCAACACGATGAACATCGAGGATGACCAGGACCTGTCCAGTGTGGACCTGATAGATAGCTCCAGAGCCTCGGGGTCGGGGGTGAAATCCACGTCTTTCATGTCCACATCCATCAGGATCAGTCCGGTGGGGGGCATCGTTTTTATCCTACCCCTCTTTCTGTTGAGCTCATCGTCCAGGTCACCGCCCGAGATCAGGCCCTCCAGGTCCCTTTCCGACATCTCCCCCTCCTTTACCAAGATCGCGGCCCCCACCATCCTCCGGATCTGCTGCCAGAGGAAACGGCTGCCGACCACGTCCACAATGACCATCTCCCCCGTCCCGGAGACATCGTACGCCTGGGCCCTTGTGATCTCCGTTTCCGTATTCTTCCCCCCATCCGCCTTGCAGAGGTTTTTAAAATCGTGGCCCCCCACAAAGACCGAAAGTGCCCCTGTCAACTTGATTATCGAGTCATTGTCCATGGGCACAGGGGGCAGATGGTACCTGTACCACCTGCTGTCCGCCCATCTGACGTTCTGTTTGGGCCTCATTCTGCCGATACCCCAGGGCCAGATCCCATCCAGGTTAGCAGAGAGGGCCTTGAGAAGCTCATCCGGGTCAAAATCCGTCTCCACTGCAAATATATTTCCAAGGGCCGAGACGCCCGCATCGGTGCGGCTTGAAAAGGCGATCTTCTCCCCCTCACCGATCGCCCCTATCTTCACCAGGGCGGACCTGATCGAACCTTCCACCGTGGGCAGGTCCGTTCCCTCCTGTACCTGTGAACCGTGGAACCTGCTCCCGTCATACGCTACTTTCACCCCATATCGCATTCACCTTTATCTCCTACAAACCACAAATACCTTTTTTTCGGATGGGCGCCATGTGTGTCGCCAGACAGGGGAGCAGATATGACACCAACAGAGCGTTTCGTGCCGATCCTGGTAGAGCCAAAATACGAGGGGAACATCGGAGCGGTGGCCAGGTCCTCCAAGAACTTCGGAGTGGGGAAACTGGTGATCGTGAACGGGCCCAGCCTGGGGGAGGAGGCCCTGAAATACTCCATGCACGGATACGATCTGATCGAGAATGCCATATTCGTCAAGAGCTTTGAAGAGGCGCTTGAGGAGGTGGACCACTGCGTGGGCACATCCGGCGTCTCGGACAGTGCGGAGAAGGCGTACCTGAGGAACCCCATGGGGCCGGAGAGCATGGTGAGGTGGTCCAGGACCGTCAAGGGGAAGATCGGCCTGGCCATGGGAAGGGAGGATTTCGGCCTCTCGAGGGAGGAGATGGAGCTCTGTGACGTGATGGTCACCATACCTGCAAATCCGGAATACCCCGTTCTGAACCTCTCCCACGCAGCAGCCGTGCTCCTCTACGAGATATGGAAAGGATCCAGCTCCCTGCCCAACCGGAACGCCAGGTTGGCCAGCAGGGAGGAGAGGGACCTGCTAATGGACCATTATGAGAGATTGATGGTCGTCAGCGACGTCCCCGAGCACAAGAGGATCATATCATCGGTCCACTTCAAAAGGATGATGGCCAGGGCCGCGCCCAACGTCAGGGAGTTCTATTCCCTGATGGGGACGTTCTCCAGGGCGATGGATTACAAAAGGGATCGATCCCCCTACCAGTTCGTTGAGACCTCACAGGAGTGATCACTGATACGCAGCTGTCTGCTCCTGGACCGGCCTGAAGATGGGCTGCTGGGGCAGATATTGAGGGTCGACCTGCTCGTACCCTGCACCAGGCTGCTCGTACGGGTTGTAATACTGCTGATATCCCTCGGCCACCCCTGCCTGGTACTGGAGCTCCTGCTGTGGTTGGGGTACGGGCCTTAACACCGTCTCCCTCCTCCTCCTCCTCCTGACGTAGACGAAGATAATGACCGCAGCTACCACAAGGAGCGCGATCACCAGGATCGCGAACATCGGATCGACCGTTACGCTCTTTCCCATGTCCACCTCATCGAAACCGACCGATCGAAACTCAAGATCGAGGACCGTGGAGTGCGTCAGGCCGGACAGGTCGATCACGGTGACGGTGATGGTGTAGTTCCCCGCCTCCACTCCTGAAAGGGATGAAACCTCCACAGTATATACGCCATCGCCACCAGTAGAATCCGCCCCTTCCCCATCGTCATACATCATGGTCGTTGCCCCTTTTCCAAGAGAGCTGAGGTCCGCAAAGACGGACTCGATATCCTCCAGCCCCTCATCATCCTCCACCTTCGCTGTTACTATCAACGTGACGTTCTCGGCATCGCCCTCAACCACCGATGGCGATATGGACGCCAGGTTGATCACCGGCGGTACAGGATCGGAAACGTCCCGGATATCCAGGGTCATCTCCTCCGTATCCTCCCCTCCCTTTCCATCCTGGACCGTGGCCGTTATCCTCACCGAGCCTGTCTCCCCGGGGGCCGTATACTCGACCACACTACCCTCGCCCTCTATCGTGCCGTCCGAGACAGAATAGCTGTAGGTCAGATTATCGCCATCGGCATCCATGGCAGTGACGGTCAATGTGGTGCTCTCACCTGCAGGAAGGGAGGCCCTCGATGATCCGAAAGAGGTGATCAGGGGTGGGCGGTTGGGTATGCCCTCCTCCACCTGTACTGATGATCTGGACGTATCGGAGGAACCCAATGGGTCGGACACAACGACAACGAGAGTATAATATCCGGGCTCATCCGGAGCGGACCACTCCCATTTCGGGCCTTCGCCTGTTATTGACCCTCCATCTGCGGATATCTCGTACGAGAGGAGGTCCTCATCGGGGTCCACCGCCTGGACCCTTACCGAACAGATTGAACCGATGGTGGTCGTCGATGGCTTGATCTCGAAGGATAGTATCTGCGGCCGCCCGTTGGCACCCGTATGGTCCCTGGCCGCACCTACCGCATCATACGCATCCAGCATGCCGTATCCATACCTCTCGTTGAAGACAGGCGAGATCAGCTCGTCGTACGGATCTCCCCTCTGCTCCGAGGATGCGTGCAGGATCTTTCTCACGGGGTTCGAAAGTGGGGTGGGCGCTATGGCGGGATTCGCCTGAAGCATAAGGGCCACCACGCCGGAACAGTGAGGGGAAGCATAGGAGGTGCCCGATCCCTGGGACCATCCCGAGGCTCCCTTAACGTTTGACGTGAGGGAAAATGAGGCCACCGAGATCTCCACGGCTGGGGCCACCAGGTCCGGGCGGAGCTCGTCAAGGGGGTCACTGTCGCCGTCCGATGGTCGGGGGCCGTAGGTCGATCTGGACCAGACCAGGTCGTCCTCTCTATCTATCGTGGCCATGTCGTCGATGCCCCCGACGATCATCGCCCCATCCGGCCAGTAGGCGTTCTCATCTCCTCCCGCCTGTCCTCCCGAATTACCGGCCGCGGCCACCACCACAACACCGGACACGGAGAGCGCGTTCACGGCATCTGCTATCGCTCCCCCCTCCGGACCCAATCCAATGGATAGGGAGATCACGTCCACACCTGTAT
>JAGLEG010000470.1 GCA_023145185.1 Thermoplasmata archaeon | reverse complement strand
CATCCTTCTTTATGAACGCTGCAATTGCCCCTGCTATGAAGAGTGCAGGTACCAGGCAGGTTATCACGTGAGCTGTGAGATACTCTATGACGGCCTGTAAACCCATTATCATCGAGGACCAGATCGCAAAAAGTATATCATCCATGATGTCGTACCCCAAACTGTTTCAACTTTTCTTGAAACACATTAATGGCAGCATGGTAATAAAGATTGTGGTTTCAAATATATTTGAAATAGGTGTTGACATGGAGATCCCTGAAAGCGTGGAGGAGGATCTCGCCAGAAAAGGCGGGCTGGATGTTATCGTTGGGCGTCTCCCCTCTGGGGAGGAGCTGAGGGCCAGGTCCCTTGTACACAGAGCATTATCGGATACTGCGAGGCTGAACATACTTCATCTGCTTTCAGAGCAGCCAATGTGCGTATGCCTTATCAAACAGGTCACATCGATACCCGATTCCAATCTCTCGTATCATCTACAAAAACTAAAGGAAGCGGGCCTTATCGAGGGCGTTCAGGAGAAGAACTGGATCATCTACCGGGCCACCAATTCCGGATGCAGCCAGATAGATAAATGCAAATAGTGATCTTCGATCCATCATAAAATATTTTAAAATATTTATTGATCTGCTTGAAGATATTATTTTAACTATTATTAATGCACGTTTTTGAATAGGTCATGTTTCAATGCCGGTTATCAGCACCCACATTGTAGGAATAAATTATTTAAATAAGGATATATTTATGGAGGCCTACGCACTATCGCGTTTCATATACAATAAAAAGGTGTAAATATGGCTGGACAGTATAAATTAAGAGTGAAAACAGGCGATATGGAGATAGAGGTCGAGGGAGACAAGAAATTCGTCATCGATCACTTCTCAAAGATGAACAAACTGTTGAAGGGCGGAAAGATGGCGACCCTGAAGATGGACAAGCCTGGACGGAAGAAGAGGGGAAGGAAGCCGGGCAGGAAGAAGAAGGTCATCCCAAAGCCAAAGAAGGTCAAGCTGGACCTGAAGAACATGTCCGTGAGCGAGATCATGGACAAGTTTGAGGCGAAGAGGGACCAGGATAAGATCCTCGTCTTCTCCTACGCTCTGAACAAGATGAAGAAGAAGAGGGAGTTCAGGGGAAGCGATGTGGTTGGCATGTTCAACGAGATGAACATGGAGGCCCCAAATAACATCACGTACCATCTCAGGAAGCTCAGCGGTGAGAAGGGGCTTCTCAAGGCCGGAAGGAAGAACGGCAGGTACAAGATCTCCGATGAGGGGATCAAGAAGCTCTCCATCAGATACGAGTAATATCAGACACGAGAGTACGGTACAGTAACGTTGTTGTATAGTACAGTAGTATAGTACAACGGGGTGGGCTCATCTAAACGATGTCCCACCCCTGTTCTTTTATTCAAATCCTCTTTAATTACAGTGTGATACAGCCCAATATCTTCATTTTCAGTAGTAAAACAGTATTTTTGAAGGAGATCTGAAGCCCTCAATAAATTCAAATCCCTTCACGCGGCATGTTTTACTATAAAATA
>JAGLEG010000047.1 GCA_023145185.1 Thermoplasmata archaeon | reverse complement strand
CGTATACATGTACGTGCCGGGCCGGAGGAGGCAGGAGAACTTCCCCTCCCTGTCGGTCCTGAGCTGGGTGACCACGTCCTTGTTATTCGAATATATGTACACGCCGGCCATCAGAGGCGATCTGTCCACACCGGATATGACCCGTCCGAACACGTTATCCTCGGGCTCACTGGAGACGGGCTCAAGCTCGATCGAGAGCGTAACGGCCTCCCTTCCCACAACGAGTTGACCTCTCGTCCCCTCGTATCCGCGGGCTTCCACCTCGTAGATGTAGGTTCCCGGGTCTAGGAACAGCCTGAACGCCCCATTCTCCCCGCTATCTGTTGTGATCGTCACTTCGTTGCCGTCGGGTCCGACGAAATAGAGTTTTCCCATCACGCCGTCACCGGTAACCGAGTCCAGTATTACACCCGTTACGTTCGGGGTAACCCGATCGCCCTCCTCACCCATCACCAGAAGTGATACTGGAACCATCATCAACATCGCCAGAAATAACGCCATAGACCTTCGTATCATATGCTCACCGTGTTGGAAATGGAACGGCCGCCTATATAATATTATTCTGCGATTATGCCAATTCTATACGTTGGGAGATCGCCCGTTCACATCTCCGCAAGATAGATATCCACCTTCTAGTATAGGCTCCATGTCCATGACCGCCATACGGCGGTCCGCTCCAGCCCTTGACCCCCCGTTGAACACGCTCCGGGCCGGAGCTTGAGCGTGACTCTGTCTGGACGGCAGGTGATATGAATGGACAGAACAAAAGTATTGATACTGGGGGCCGCCGGACGCGACTTCCACAATTTCAACGTTTTCTTCAGGAAGAACGACAGATACGAGGTCGTCGCCTTCACGGCGACCCAGATACCCGGCATAGACGACAAGACCTACCCGCCGGAGCTCTCGGGAGAGCTGTACCCCAAAGGGATCGAGATCCTCCCCGAGGACGACCTCGAGGAGATCATCAGGGAGAGGGGCGTGGAGCTCTGCGTGTTGTCCTACTCCGACCTCGCCTACGACACCGTGATGCACATGTGTTCAAGGGTGAACGCGGCGGGAGCGGACTACATGCTCATGGGGACCAGAAATACCATGATCAAGTCCACAAAACCCATGATAGCCATCTGCGCATCCAGGACCGGATGCGGGAAGTCGCAGACCTCCAGGTATATCGTGGAACTCCTTCGGGACATGGGCAAGAAGGTCGTTTCGATCAGGCACCCCATGCCCTACGGTGACCTCGCCGCACAGAAGGTGCAGAGGTACGCCGACTATGCGGACCTCGACAAGTACAAATGTACCATCGAGGAGAGGGAGGAGTACGAACCCCACATCGACAGGGGCTCGATCATATACGCGGGCGTCGACTACGAGGCGATCGTGAGGGAGGCCGAGAAGGAGGCTGACGTCATCCTGTGGGATGGGGGCAACAACGACACTCCCTTCTACCACCCTGACCTTATGATAACCGTGGTGGACCCCCTCAGGCCAGGCGACGAGATCTCGTATTACCCCGGGGAGACCAACGTGAGGATGTCGGACATAGTGATCATCAACAAGATAGACACGGCCTACCCCGAGGACATCGAGGAGGTGAGGGCGAACGTCAGGCGGATCAAGCCCGATGCCACCATCATAGACGCGGCCTCGCCGGTCACGGTGGATGACCCCGAGATGATAAGGGGGAAGAGGGTCCTTGTCGTGGAGGACGGCCCGACGGTCACACACGGCGGAATGGGATTCGGCGCGGGATACGTCGCTGCAACCAAGTTCGGGGCGGCCGAGATGATCGACGCGAGGCCCTACGCAATAGGGACCATAAAGGATACCTACGAGAAGTACAACCACCTGGAGGACGTACTGCCCGCGATGGGATACAGCGATAAGCAGGTGAAGGAGCTTGAGGACACTATCAACTCCGTTGACTGTGACGTTGTCGTTACCGGGACGCCCATCGATATCAGCAGGGTCCTCAAGGCGAACAAACCCGTGATAAGGGTCAGCTACGACCTCGAGGTCATAGGAAAGCCAGACCTCAAGACGGAAATTGAAAGGTTCTTCCAGTGAGGAACAACGGATGGGCTCCTTTTTATGGGGGCCCATCCCCACTAATTCTCCTCTTTTTCGTCCTTTTTATTGGACTCCTCTTTGTGCTGTTGATCTCTTGCAGGTTCGAACTTCAGCTCACGCTTTCTTGAAGAGGGCCTCTCGATATCTCCCTCGAGGTCCTCCTCCCACAGCCTCCTCCTCTTCAGCTCCGGCTCCATCCTCTCCTCGGGCCCGACCGACCCTTTCTTTTTGCTCACAGCTACCACGACCGCGACCAGGATGCCTATCACCACCACGCCCATGAACATGCAGATCAGGATCGAACCGCTGGCAGCCCCATCCTCTTCTATCCCCATCGTGTCATATAAGGCCTCATCGTCCACACCACCGTCCGTCCTGTAATCGGACGCGCTCCCCACGCCGGTCAGGTCCACGGTGCCGCTTCCCCTGATGCTGAGCTTTCCCTCCTCGAATATGAGGAGCTCGATCCTGTACGTGTCGTTGTTCGGAACGGTGATGTACAGCTTTCCTTCAAGCGAGGTCTCCGCCTTGAGGCCGCTGAGCTCCACCCTCGCCTCATCCCGGGCGATATTGCTGTCGGTCTCGACGGCGAACGCCCTTATCTCCACCCTGGATACGTCGTCGTCCCCTTCATTGGTTATGAAAACAAGGATCTCAAGGTCCGTATCGGTTCCACCCAGCTCCTTGGTGGAGAAGTACACCTCGTCCACCTCCAGGTCAGTCGAGGTGGTCTCCTCCGGCCAGATCACAATTATCAGGGACACGAGGAGGGCAACCGAGGCCGCCGCCCCCAGGAACCAGGGCAGGTTCTTGCGGATATTACCCGACCTGCGTTTCATCTACGCCACCTCCTTTTAACAACAAGGGCAACTGCGATCACCGCGATGGCCACAGCTCCTATATGGGGAAATGGTACGTCAGCTGCACTCTCTTTTGACGCGCCGGCTGCGGGATCCTCCTGGTCCGTCCTGTAATCCTTGCCTCCGGACCCTGCCAGGTACAGGTTCACCGTCCCGGTCCCTTTCACGGTTATCTTTCCATCCTTGAATATCAGAAGCTCCACCCGATACCTTCCGTCGGAGGGAAGGGTCATCAGAAGCATCGACTCGGAGGTGGTCTGTTCATCGATCGTGCCCACGGTGTGGCCCGTCTCGTCCATGGCCAGGTTCGTCTCCACGTCAACCGCAAAAGCCCTTATCTCCGACTGGCAGTGCTCATCCCCGTCGTTGGTGACGAACACGTGTATGTAGAGGTCCATCGACCCGGATGTGGTCTCCTCCGATACGAAGTAAACCTCCTCTACAACCAGGATCGAGCCCACCGGCTCATCGCTCAATATGTCAATAACGATCACGAGGCCTATCGCCGCCGATATGAACAGTGCTATTGTGATTATCGCCAGCATCCAGCCCTTCGTGGCCGTCCACTCTATCTTTGTCATCTGGATTCCTCCCATCATCGACGAAGGTCCGATCGACATTGGTAGAGTGGGCCCCATCGATGCGTTTTCTCTCTGTTGAGAGGTTAAGATGTATGTTGTCTATATTTAGAAGATTGGAACACTTGTTATACAGCCTAACTTTGACATATGTAGTACAGATGAGTGTCAAAGTGAGGCTTCTCCCAACATTGAGAGGCTTAGATAATATTCGATTTATCAATGTTGGGATACAAAATCGGTAGTGGAACTCAAGGAACTCCATCAGAGATCAGGGAGTCCCTCTCCCTCTTTTCCTTCAGGATCCTGCCGGATCTGACCTCCTCCATGTGTTCCAGCTTGAGAGAGCTGTACGTATCACCGAGGTCAGGGGAGATCTCCGTCAGCAGGGATCCAAGTTGTCGTCCCATCCTTTCCGCATTTCTACAGTTGGGAGAGCAGGGGACGAACCGCTCGAGGAAATATGCATCGGGGGATGGGTTCGATATGGACCTCAGGGATGAGGTCGCCTTTTCGTCCTGGTCGCTCCCGTTCATAAGGTGTCCCACGAACGATGAAACGCAGCAGGATGGGTACTCCATCAGCTGCCCCGTCATGTTGGCCAGTGCGATCTGGGCCGTGATGAACTCCATCCGTCCCAGGCTCTCGTCCACATCGGGGACCTTTGTGACCGCCTCCCCTCCCTCCCCGTAGAGATATACCTTCAGGACCCGGCCCCCCGCCTTTCGGACCGCCATCCCCACACCCACTTTTTCCGCCGCCCCCCTGACAAGGAGCACCTCCCTCTCATCCAGGGGATGAAAGAACGAGGCCCTGCGGAGGCCCACGGCTACCAGGTAGATGTTCTCAAGCAGCCTGGAGGAGGAGAGCCTGTCTGCCCACTCCCCTGACCAGAGGGCGCTGCGGATGGACCCTCTATCAATGTTGGAATTGGGAGGGATATCCGCTTTTCTGTGGTCCAGGTGGAACGATAGGAGGTCAAGCACACGTGGGTATGGTCAAGGGGTGAGAAAAACCTTGGGTCAATGCTTGTATGTGGAGGGCAGGAACAGGAGCAAGCACGCTACGAGCTCCAGCCTTCCCAGCCACATCAGCATGGAGAGGATGATCTTGGCCGGGTCCGTCAGGGAGTGGAAATTGGCAGTTGGACCGATGATGTTCAGGCCCGGGCCCACATTGCCCAGCGTCGTTGCGACCGCGGACATGCTGGTGACGATATCCAGGCCGGTCAACGTGAGTGTGAATGAGCCCACCAGGAAGGTTATCAGGAATATGAATACGAAGAGGCCCACGCTCTTGACGATGCTCTCCGGCAGCACGATGCCACCAACCCTGAGAGGTAGATGCGCCTTCGGGCGCCCTATCCTTCGAATATGTCGAAGTGCCATCTTGCCCGCGATCATCACCCTTGCGACCTTGATGGACCCCGTGGTGGAGCTGGTCATGCCCCCCATGAGCATCAGGCACAGGAGAAGGAACTTTGAGAATGCCGGCCAGGCGCCGAAATCCTCGGTGGCGTACCCCGTGGTCGAAGAGATCGAGGCCACCTGGAACACGGCGGCCCTCACCGCCCCTCCCCCGCTGTAATCCGCGCCCCTGTTGATGATAAGGTCTAAAGAGACCAGGAAGATGAAGACCCCCAGGATGCCCATGAATACCCTGAACTCGGCGTCCTTGAAGTAGGCCCTCCAGTTTCCCCGAAACAGGTTGTAATGGAGGACGAAATTGATGCTGCCCAGGAGCATGAACAGGACTATCACGCCTTCTATGAATATGCTGAACGGGGAATCCGAATAGTGTGCTATGCTGTTGTTCCATGGGCTGTACCCTCCTGTGGAGAGGGTCGTGAAAGAGTGGCAGATGGCATCGTACAACGTCACCCCGAAAAGGGTCAACAGGAGTATCTCTGCGAGTGTAAGGACCAGATAGATCTTCAGAAGGACCATCGCGGTGTCCTTCACCCTGGGCATGATCTTCTCCTGGCTGTGGCCGGGGACCTCTCCCTTCATGAGGAGCATTCCGGCCTTGGGCCCCCCGAGGAAGATCGAGAGGATCGCCACCGCCATCACAATTACCCCGAGTCCCCCCAGCCACTGGATGAGTCCCCTCCAGAGCTTGATCGAGGCCGGGAGGGCCTCTATGTCCGTGAGTATCGAGGCGCCCGTTGTGGTGAATCCGGACATCGACTCGAAGAAGGCGTCCACAGGAGACGCTATCGCACCTATTATCATGAAGGGCAGGGACCCCAGAAAGGCGATCAGGATCCACGAGAGGGAGACCACCACCATCGCTTCCAGGGGGCGGAGCTTCTTGACCTCGTCACGGCCCCAGAAGAACAGCGTCAATCCCAGGACCAGGGAGAGGATACCGGGCAGGATGTAAGCTTCGATGAGTGATAAGAGGTCCTCCGAATACAGAAGTCCGGTTACGATCGGGAGGAGCAGACCTATCGGTAACATCAAGGTGATGATACCTACGCCAGCTGCAACTCCTTTCAACCTCAAAGAATCCGTCCCCCGGGAAGTTCTCAATGGAAATAACAGATAACATTTATAAAACGGTTTTCTATGGGCCATTGATCAAAGAGGTAACAGGTCGGCTTCTTCCAGAGATGGCCTGTGAGATGTAAATTCATTACCAGTATCAATCGAAAGATAGACATATACAATGTATCTATATTGTATATGTGATACGGTGGAAATCCATACACTACCAATCAAAATGAAAAAGCATGCAGCTTTGAGGTTGATCGAAAGATTCGATATGAGCATCGATGAAATTC
>JAGLEG010000469.1 GCA_023145185.1 Thermoplasmata archaeon | reverse complement strand
AGAAGGATATCCATCCTGCTGAACAGCCCATTGACCTCCTTGATGAAAGCAACCCTCTTCTTTCTCTCCTCGGCCTCTTCAAACGACAGCATCAACATGTTCATTATGGAATGTCTTCCGATCGGAACCAGGAATATGCCCATTTCGTGATTCCTGTTGAGAATCTCCCATTTACATTTCTCGCAGAACCAGACGGACCATCTGCTTCCACTGATAAGAGGTTCCGCACCACAGCAGTCACAGATCCTGATGATCTCGTTATAGTCATGCCTGGGCCATCTTTCTTCATCGGGTCCGTTGGATGGGCAGCTGCATCTTTGATGGAAAGAGTTCATGGTCCCTCCATCGACCATCTCCCCATATGGGAAATAACAGGTCTCACAGATCTTCACATCCATCATCTTGAACTCTTCCACGTGTAGTAGACCATTCACCATCCCGTACTTCCATCTATTCTCCTCTTCCGCGGTTCTCTTTTCATACATCCATTGAGCATCCATTATGCACTTAATAATTATTATTGAGTGTAATATTCTTATAGTAATATTCCAATATGGGTCCATGGGTATGGAGATCGGTCCGGAGAGGCTTAAAAGTGCCAGGAGAAAAGCGGAGATCACCCAGAACCATCTGGCAAAGCTGTCGGGTGTCAGTCAGTCGATGATAGCCAAGATAGAGTCCGGCATTGTGGACCCATCCTACAAGGTAATGAAGGAGCTGAATGACGCCCTGTTCAGAAAAAGGGACGATACCCGTAGAAAGGCTTTTGAGATCATGAATCCAGGCCTTGTATCATTTTCACCGGATGATCCACTTGATGAAGCTGTTAACGTGTTGATGGAAAAAGGATATTCCCAGGCCCCAGTGTTGAAGGATGGGCGGCCTGTTGGCACGATCTCCGAATCATCCATTCTGCTGGCCATTCATGACACGAAGAAGAAGGAGTTGAGGGTAATGGACGCAATGGGCGAGGCCCTTCCCACGATACCCTCATCAACCTCAACAGAGAGTGTGTTGGACCTCCTGAAGGCGTTCAGCGCGGTGCTTGTTGTGGAGAACGGCAGTATCGTGGGGATAATCACAAGGACGGACCTTATCAGAAATGACTTTGTAAACTAATATAATAACGTTCATAACGTGATATTGCTTAATTACTTTCCTCGCATATTGTCAAACATGAGACTAATGAACTATCCCATAGGCGTTCCCTTTGAAACCATTCACTGGAACCGCATACCGATCCCGCGCGTGATATCCAGACACATCCTCCTTGGGGGAAGGGATTCCAAGACACCCAGGAAGGGAGGGTCCGAGTTGGAGCTGGCATTGAAGTATTACGACCCGAACAGCCGCCGTTCAATTGACCGCTTCTTGGGGGCGATCGATAAGCTGGTCGAGGAGAAGAAGTTGAAGAAGCTTTCAGAGGGTCGGGTGATCGCAATGCTGCATATGTTGATGCTGGAGGACGACCCGTCCCTGGTTCTCTCCACCACGTCAACTATCATTCACATTCTCCACGTCGATAGAACCGGGACCTTCACCAGGAAGTTCATGAAGAAGGATGGGGGGATGATAGTGTCGGCCCCCCTGTTTGGACCGGATGATAGGAAGGGACGTACCAGGGGGAACCAGATCCGCAGAGATACCCTTGACATGGTCAGGGCCAATACCCTCTATATCCTGGGATGCGCGTTAGACCATCTCAATGTGAAGGACTTTGTCGTACCCCCCATACTGGATAAGATCGTGGAGTTGACCCGGGATAAACATGAGGGGGTGAGGGGAAACGCCGTGTTCTGTCTGAGGATGATGTTGGAGAAGGATTCGGATATGCTTGAACACATTCCGAACTGCATGAGCCTCCTGATGAAGGCGATCTTCGACCCCATCGATCACGTACAGGCCGAGGGGCTCAGGGCATTCTGCTTCCTTCTTGAGGAGGACCTGATCCTGGACGAGAACATCTATCTTGTGCACGTCCCTCTCTTTGAAGAGATGTCCAGATCGTTGCACGGTGAGGTGGCAAGGGTTGCAGAACAGATCCTCTACGAGATCGGGAAGAGAGAGGAGCTGGAGCCTAACTGTGACATATGAATACAGCCTAACTTTGGCATATAAGTATAGATGAGTGCCAAAGTTAGGCCTCTCCCAACATTGACAGGCTCAGATCATGTTCGGTATGTCAATGTTGTGATATAGATGAGCGTCAAAGTTAGGCTTCTCCCAACATTGAGAGGCCAAGATCCTGATGAATCTATCAAAGTTGGGATGGAGGTCAGGAGCTGAGGAGATTGTTTAAAGAAATTGATCTCAGGGATCAATTTACTTGACCGGAACTCATTGTTTGAATGAAGAATAGATCGTGTTCCTGGTATGTTGTTCACATAGGGTCCGAGGCACCCTTTCAACTTCACCCTATCACTACGGCATACTTCAGGATGGGTTTGAACTGAAAAACCCTTTCTATTGATATCCAGAGAGGTGTTTCTTTGTGCTCTTTCTATTATTTTGAAATTATAGCCCATTATATACTCCTTTGACCCACACATGATAGATGGAATGAATAGGGGGCCCGATGGTAATGAAACGTATTGACCCATATCGTTCGTTAGTAACGAAAGGTTAATAAAGAGCAGTACCTATCATATCAGATATGAACAGGAATGTCCTCCGACAGGTATTGATGGATCAGCAGGAGTTCCTGAAAAGAAACGCAGACCTGATCGATAGAGATCTGGACCTCACTCCATTTTTGGAAGGAAGGGAGATAGTGGTGATCTCCGGGATCAGGAGATGTGGAAAAAGCTCCCTGCTTAGATTGATATCCGACAGGATCGATAATGATCCCGTATTGATCAATTTCGATGATATAAGGTTCGTAGATTTTAGTACCGGTGATTATCAGATGATCGAGGAGATCGTATCGGAGCTGATCGGAAAAGATGTGACCTTCCTTCTTGATGAAGTTCAGAATGTTGATGGCTGGCATCGATGGGTCAATAACCTTTTTGAGAGGGGATACAAGGTATACGTCACGGGTTCGAACTCCAACCTGCTAAGCTCCGAGATATCAACATATCTAACCGGAAGGAACAGGGTAATTGACCTCTCAACTTTCTCATTTCGGGAGAAACTGAAACTTGAAGAGAATCTACCTGAAAGTTCCAGGGACCTTTCAACGGTGGAACGTGGGGCAGTGATCAAAAGTTTCATGCAGTACCTGGGATCAGGTGGGTTTCCAGAGGTCCTTATATCGGGCGATCTTACCCTTTCCCGGCTCTATTTCAACGATATCCTGATCAAGGACATTGCGGTTCGAAATGGGATACGAGAGGTAAAGGAGCTCAAGGATCTCTCCCTGTTCTGTATCACCAACTCCACATCCCAATTATCGTACTCTACCTTGAGATCGATAACGGGTTTGAAAAGTCTGAGCACGATCAAGAATTACCTGGAATATCTGAGAGGATCGTACCTGATAGATCTCGTCCATCGTTTCTCATATTCAATAAAAAAGCAGAAAAGTGTTCCTTCAAAGGTGTATGCGGGGGACATCGGGTTCCTGAAAAGCGTAGCGCTGAACTTCAGCGAGAATCGGGGAAGAAGGCTGGAGAATTTTGTGTATACGGTATTGAAAGGAAATTACGATGAGATCTACTTCCACCTGGAAAAGAGAGAATGCGATTTTGTTATCAAAGAGGGATTGAAGATCGCCTTTGCGATACAGGTTACGGAGAGCCTTTCCAACCCACAGACAAGGAAAAAGGAGATCGATGGATTGCTGGATGCGATGAGGTCGTATGGACTTGTCAGGGGTTTGATCATAACCTTCGATGAGGAGGATATACTGACCGAGGATGGCCTCAGAATAGATGTGGCCCCCGCCTGGAAATGGGCTCTTGATAATGGGCCCCTTGAATGACCTGTAAGGATCATATCGAATTGTGGAACGGATATCAGGGGGGCGTAATATCGCGGCGACCCGGCGATCGACGTATCTATCATACATCCTTCGCATGCAATCTACTCCTTTCCCGAAGGAGTAGTGTACAAGTAGAACCAAGAAGCCCCTTTCAAACGTGTCGGAAGGGGCTTCATCAATATCATTTCAATTGGTATCAGTACTCTTACAAAAGATAATATTTCACATGAATACGCCCTCTATCCTGTCAGATCTTTTAAAAAGAACTTCCAGGCAGGTATCAGACTTACTATTCCATGCGACAATTCCCTGCTTCCTTCCTCATTTATCGTCAATATCGTTCCTTCTTTGAATCCCATTTCCTCCATGGACCGGTCCAATGCTCGATATTCTCTCTGCGATGTCGCCAGTTCCGTCATATCCGAGCAGACCTGAACCGGATGTTGTTTTCCCCCGATATTCAATATGAAATCCACCTCAAGGTCCCCTCTAAGGCTTCTCCAATAATGCAGGTCTATTCCTCTTCTCATAATCTCTCCCGCAACGGCATTCTCCAGCTGCTGCCCCCTTCCAATTCCCGAAGCTGAAAGGAATGCATTGTCAATACAGTATATCTTTCTCGGATACTGTTTTCGGTCCCTCATATTCTTCGATAATATCGTTGCATCAAAAAAAAGGAAGGCCTCCTTCATCATCTCGAAATAACTTATCAAAGTGGGTACCGAAACAGGCGTTGACCTGCTCTTGAAATACCGGGAGATCTTGTTGAAAGATAGAAAACCGCCCACATTCCTGACAAGGAAATCGGCCAGGTCCATCAACGCTTCTCTGTTTCGGATCCCGACCCTTGAAGTGATGTCCCTTGCAATAATATCCGTAAAGAGCTGGGAAGGCATCTCAGGGTTCGGGCCGTCAAGAACGATCTCCGGAAAGCCTCCTCTTACAAGGTATTCATTGAACATCCCGGCACATCTGGATGCATTTTTTTCGGTATTAAAGGACTTTTCAGGGCCCATACCATTGAAAATGAGGTATTCTTTGAACCTCAATGGGAGGACCTTTCTGGTGATATGTCTGCCCGTTAGCAGATTGGCATATTCGTCACTCAATAGAT
>JAGLEG010000468.1 GCA_023145185.1 Thermoplasmata archaeon | reverse complement strand
CTCCCATGTGTTTCTCCAAACTCTCCTCCTATGGCTCATCGATACTCAGCTGCGGACGGTGCTCTAAACATTTTCCCACCCACTGTTTCAGGTCGCGTCCACACGAGGAGGTCCTGAAAGATGAGGGGTGGGAGGAAGTAAAGGGGCAGTAGCATGGAGGACCTGGAATATCAGGGGCACGTTGAGGCGGTCTCACATCTAAAGGAGGCCGAGAAGGCGCTTGCCCTCTCCGATATCGGGGCCATGGACGAGCAGATCGATCAGGTCCTGAACGTGGACCCCTCTCTCGGGAGGGCATGGGAGCTGAAAGGCCTTGCCCATCTCAGCAGATATGAGTTTGACGATGCCAGGGCGGTTTTCGAGATGGCCGAAGGGTGCAAGGGCTATTTTGACGGTGCCAGTGCCTCCATCGAGGTCATGTCATCCGAGAGCTGGACGGGAGGTGATGGTGATGGGAGCGACGTCATCAGGATGATCTCCCTTGGCGAGGCGTTCCTTCAGGGGAGGATGTGGGAGTGGGCCAACGTATGCTACAGGGCCCTGGAAGGCAATGCACGGCCGAAGTGGCAGGTCCTTTCCACCCTCGGCCTCATCCACAGGGAGCTGGGGTATCTCCTTCCCGCACTCGATTACTACGATCGGGCGTTGAAGGACCCGGAGGTGCCTCTGGAGGTCGCCTACGATAGGACGATAGTCCTGATCAAGGTGGGGAGGATGGAGGATGCCCAGGAGGGCCTGAGGGAGATCCTCGAGAGCGGATGGTCAGATCCGCGCATTCTGAACAACCTGGGCCTGATAAGGGAGGCCCTTGGAGATCTCGAAGGGGCCCGGAAGAGATACCGTGAGGCCCTGGAGATGGATGACAGGTACTATCCTGCCATCTACTCCCTGGGGAGGTGCCTGCAGCAGCTTGGGAGGATGGAGGAGGCCAAAAAGTACATGAACAGGGCCCTTGACGTAGAGGATCGAGTATTCGATATGGACGATATGGCCCGGGCCGGAACCCCTCCCCCCGACGGGACCAGAAGGGCGAAAGAGCTTATGTTCTCACGGGATGAGAGCTCATAAATTACTAATTTATTGGTACGTACAAAATATTTATCTTAACATCGTCGATCATACGATGATGTCAGATTCAACAGTCCACGAAGCTCTGGAGGCCCTCAGGGAGGGGAAGTTCGTCATAGTCTACGACGCCGACGGCAGGGAGGAGGAGTGCGATCTCTTCCTTCCGGCGGAGGTGTGCAGGCCGGAACATATCAGGACCATGAGAAGGGATGGGGGAGGTTTGATCTTCCTCATGGTGAGGCCCGATATAAGGGACCAGCTCTCCATGCCATTCATGCAGGACCTCTTCGTCGAGATCGGTGATGCACATCCGATCTTCAAACACCTCATACCCGACGATATACCATACGATTCGAGGTCGTCCTTCTCGGTAACGATCAACCACAGGAACACCTTCACAGGCATCACGGACAACGACAGGTCCCTCACGGTCAGGGAGTTCGGCCTGCTGGCGGAGCGGATCGTGGAGATGACGCCTCACGAATCCCTTGACCTGTTCGGCGAGGCTTTCAGAACGCCTGGCCACATTGCCGTTTGCATCGCCTCCGACCAGATACTGGAGAGCAGGTTCGGCCACACCGAGCTCTCGTGCGCGCTCTCCACTATGGCAGGCCTCTCCGGCGTCACTGTCGGCTGCGAGATCATGGGCGATGACGGCGCATCCATGAAGAAGGGAACGGTCAGGGAGTACGCCCGGGAGAACAACATTCCCTTCCTTGAGGGAAAGCAGATCATAGATGCATGGGCTGAATGGGACGGCGCCTGGAAGGAGACGTGGGCCGTTAGTGAGGGGAAGAAGAGGGAGAGCATCAAGGGGAAGAGGATCGTTGCCACCGGCGTGTTCGACCTCCTGCACCCGGGGCATCTGGACTTCCTGGAGCAGGCCAGGGCGCTGGGAGATGAGCTGGTGGTCATAGTGGCCAGGGATTCCACTGCGCTGGAGCTCAAACACACTCCAGTGAACGCGGAGAGGCTCAGGAGGGAGCTCATCGAGGCCCTCTCCATGGTGGATAGTAT
>JAGLEG010000467.1 GCA_023145185.1 Thermoplasmata archaeon | reverse complement strand
CAGTGCAGGTGATGTGAATGGTGATGGCTTCGATGAGATTCTGATAGGAGCGGATAAGAATGATAATTGGGCAGGTAAAACCTATCTGATCTTTGGTAGATCGAACGGTTGGTCTATGGACACGAACCTATCGTCAGTAGATTCGTCTTTCATTGGAGAGGATATGGATGATCAATCCGGTCGTAGTGTATCCAGTGCAGGTGATGTGAATGGTGATGGCTTCGATGATATCCTCATCGGAGCATATACTGATGAGGAAGGTGGTTCCGGAGCAGGTCAGACCTATCTGATACCTGGGAAGGGATACCCCGAACCGCTTGAGATATATGACATTAAAGTGATGAATGACGTGGGAGAGGAGATCACTGTTGCAGATAAGGGAGAGACCGTACATGTGGAGTTGTCAGGTTTGGACAGCAACATAACTCATATCGATAGGGCCAATGTGAACATCTCATTCCGTAAGAGTGAACCTTCTCGATTGTTGATATCTCTACTTGAAACCGGGATGAACAGCGGGATATACAAAGGATCTTTTCTGATTCCCAGCCGATCAACCTACCTTGAGAACGTGACCTTTTCACCGTATATTGATCCAACAAAAGAGGCGATAGTTCAGATAAATCCCCCAATTCAATTAAGACCTGTAGATATCTTTAGTGAGATTCCGGAGGATTCATGGGTCAATACGACATTCTGGAACTTCGGATATAACGAAATAACCACATGGAACTTTGAGACAAACGCAGATTGGATACGATTCGATCCCTTATCTCATACCATTACCGGAACCCCGGATAATTCTCATGTTGGTGAATGGTGGATGACGATCAACATCACAGATGGGATCGGACATTTCGATGAGAGGAATTGCTCTTTTACGGTAATCAATACAAACCCACATATTTTATCTGCCAATCTCCTCTCAATTAAACAGGATCAATACTATTTCGTAGATTATTCCAGCGATGACGAAGGTCTTGGAAATACTCAATGGAGCATTTCTCCGGAAAATATCGTTTGGTTGGATCTCGATACCGCTACCGGTGTCCTCGATGGAATCCCGACAAACGATGATGTCGGATCCTATGTGATCAATGTTTCCATAGATGATGGAAACGGAGGAGTGAACTGGAGTATATTCACATTGAATGTTATCGATGTCAATGACCCTCCGTTGATAACAACCGAACCAATAACATCTGTTCTCCAGGGAGTTAATTACAATATTCAGTTCATTTGTCAGGATGAGGATGATATCGATGACCTCAAATGGGCAATGAAAACGGATGCTGGATTCCTTGAGTTAAATGATCAAACCGGAGTGTTGAGCGGAACTCCTGATAATGGTGATGTGGGTAGATATTTTGTAGATATTTCAGTGGAGGATACAAGTGGAGAGCGTGACTGGCTGAACTACACCTTGGAGGTTATCGATGTGAACGATCCTCCAACTTGGTCTTCAGTCCCACTTGATCCTCAGATCGACCAGGGCAATGAATATGCCTTCACCGTGGAAGCCCTCGATGTTGACGTCGGAGATACGGTATATTACTCGATCTCATCTCAACCATCCTCAGATATTACCATTGATGAGAATTCAGGAGAGATTAATTGGATCGGATCACTTGGAGGATTGACTCAAAATCCGAACTACATACTGAACGTGGAGATCTCCGCTACAGATGGAAAGGAGATCATTACTCATGAATTCACGATCATGGTCATTCCAAATCCGAATCCAACCTCAATAATTATACGTCCGGAGGATGGATCGAGGATCACATCGGAGGGAATCCTCCTTGAATGGGAGGGAGAGGACGACGGAGAAGAACCGTTGAAATATGACATTTACCTGGGACAATCACAGACGGCTATCTCAATCCTTGATAGAAACGTCCTGTGGATCGAGAATATTGCGGATACATCGATACATACAGGAGTTATTGAACAAGGTAAAACTTACTACTGGACAGTGATTCCCAGAGATATTTTCTCAAGTGGGATCTGCACCAATGATCTGTTCAGTTTCACTGTGAACACCCCTCCATCGATCCAGGAGCTCATCGTCCCTGAAGCAAAGATCGGAGAGGAATTCAGATTGGATCTGATGGGATCTGATCAGAATAGTGATGGCCTTGAATTCACCCTTGAAGAAGGACCTACTGGCATGGAATTATTCAACGGGATGATAACATGGATGCCAACAGAAGGTCAGGCAGGGAAACACGCTGTGAATGTGTCGCTTTCCGATGGAATTGAATCAATCTATAAGGAGTTTGAAGTAGAGGTCACAGAGAAAGAGATCATTACCGAACCAGGAGACAAAGGTTCTCCAATAGTTCCGATCATTATTGTAATCGTTGTGATATTGATCTTGGTTGGAGCGGGGATCGGAGTTTTCCTCTATTTGAAGAACAAAGGAGAACCAGAACCTGACGACGAATCAGTAGATTCGTCTTATCCTCGTGGAAATATCCACTCAGATGAGGAAGAGAAACCGGAGGAGGAAACTCCAAACGAAGATATTGGCCTCACAGAGAGGTGAAAACCAGCTAATAAGCAGCTGTTGGTAAGCTGGTCAGGACAATATAATATCAAACAGAGGATACTGATAAGGAGAGAGTAATATTATTTATAAAAAAGAATTGTTATGACATGATGGATTATTGGGAATACGGGAGGTGATCGACCATGCAAATTATTGACAGCATCAATGCCCTCTGGGGAGATGATTTGAAAAGGGTGATCAAGCCCGATTCAAAGTTGAAAATTGCCACCTCATGTTTTACCAGAAATGGTAAGATCACTGAAGAGTTCTGCAAGGAGCTGGCAAAACGTCAACCACTTCGGGTGGTCTCTAGGGACTTCGGATTCAAGGATGACAGCGTCAAGATCAATGTTGAGCCGATCTTCAAGCTCATGAGCCCGCAC
>JAGLEG010000466.1 GCA_023145185.1 Thermoplasmata archaeon | reverse complement strand
GAAAGTATCGGTTCAGATCCTATTTAATCTGTCAATGTTGGGATTCAGATCATATTATATCTGTCAATGTTGGAATGTAACTGGATAGAAAGAAAAAGGACCCTCCGGGGGCCCACATTAGTATCATATAATGGTCCTAAACTGGTATCTGACAGCACCTCCGGATGAGAGCTGTTTTATCACTTGTTGATGGTTCCTTCCAGGCCATTGATCAGATTTCTATATATTGCCTTTCGGGCCTTTGAGGTCGGAACCACCTCACTCGCAATTCCCAGAGCGCCCATGCGCTCTGCAGTATTGTGCAACCGAAATATCTTGGTCCATTTCTTTACATATACCGGCCATATCTCTGCCTCACGTTCCTCGATCTGCTGATCGATATGTTTGATACGGTCCATCTGCGTGGCATATTTCGTCCGGTTTCCGTATAATTCCGACAGGATGGGATCCTGCTGTATCATATCACGTTTGATCTGCCGACTGATAAGGGGGACGGACTCCATTCCGGAGGGTTCCAGGATAGATCCGGTCGCATGCTCGTCAGCAAGAAGAACGATCCTGTCGGGATTGATCTGGGGATCAACAACCACCCAGGCGCCTCCCCGCAGCTCAGCATATGGAGGAATATAGAGAATAACGGGCAGGTCAAAGTGGACCAGTTCGTCCACGATCATGGCACCAAATTTTACGACCTCATTGTAAAGATCGATCTTGCCACCGGCAAAACCACGCCAGTTGGGCAGGAGAATGATCGGTCTGCGCTCATATCTCATGAACTGTATCCACTGGGAGGTCTTGAAGGAGGAATCTGGATACCAGACCTGTCCGAACTGGTTGGTCTCAACCGGTGCTGATCCTTCGATCGAGGGATCGGCCGGCACCACCTTCTCCACCGTTCTGGTTTCGACCGTGATGAAACCTACGGGCTGACCACCAATGGTTGCACGGCCGACATGAACCGTGCCACCCCACTCTTCCATGGCCTCCTGGGTGGAATCTTCATCGAAAATGGCACGAACAACTTCCATCGAATCATAAGGTGCCGGCCGTTCAGCCTCGGGTCTGGGTCTTTCGATCAGGCCATCCGGTCCAAGGAGCTTTTCTGAAATATCTCGCTCTATCGGGTCTGTCGTTTCCTGTACGGGAGATGGATAGCCCCGCTGGATCGGAACGCCCGCAAGCCATGACAGCACGTTTTTACAGGCATGGCTTTCATCGTCAACAATATGGTGGGACACTCCGTTGGGACCCATGATATGTGGCCCTCCAAGCTCGCGATTGGTGGAATAAACGTCATCGCCGCCGTAGAGGGAGTTCAAGGCCCTGTAGCCGGTCAGTATGATCTCCGAGTTACGGGTCTGAATGATACGTTTCAGCAGTCGGACATTGTAGGCGATGATCCCCGTACATGTATCGGTTACAACGGCCATCGTTGGAACACTGTGATAGGTGAGTGAACATGCCCTTGCCATCATTGCAGAACCGGACAGATTCTCGAAATTGATCAGAGGATACTGTTTTTCGATCGAATCGATCACCCATCGGACCTTTTCTTTCGGGCCGGTATTGACCGTAGTTCGATGCGCGGTCATCCGGTCTTTGAACCTGTTGTAGGTTGTATCTGAAATGTAGAGATATTCGTCCCCCTCTGCCACATTTATTCCCGGCAGGCCGCCAAGAATTGAAGTGATGATATAACGCGATCCGTTGGCTTGATCGAGGTGGCCAATAACAAGTGGTTCCAGAAGGGAATAGGTCTTTTTGTCAACAAAGAAAACATCCTGCACGTCATCATATGATAACCGCTGGGTTACGATCGTCGCCAGTCCTATACGGGCACCGCTCCCCTCCGCGAAATATACAAATGGAATGCCCTCGTCACGGGCCATCCGGGCAGATTCCGAAAAGAGGATATCCTCTTCTATGGAAACCGACCCTCCCCTGTGCGTCATATCCCCGGAAACCACGATCAATTCCCGTCCGGTCTCTGCCTCGGGTGATCTGATACGGACACGCCATGCCACAACTGACATATCGTTCTCACCTGCCGGCCTCTCTATCGGAACCAATCTCCCTTCCGGATCGGTTACCATCTCCTGAGCGGTCAGTATATCATCCGGCATCTCTTTTCCGGAGGAGGACCATATGCTTTCCAGCTCGTTTTTCAGCAGTGAGAGCCTGTCATAGACGTACACCTTCCCTTTTTGGCGGCGGATCACGCGCTTCTTGTCCACTTTGTTCATCGGTTTGATCAGTTCGCTCAGGGGCATCCATTTATTTTCTGATCGTGAGTTGTCCGGTTCTCTATGTTGCCTGACGTACTCATCGTATGGTATGAGCATATGCGTCCTGTCCTTGCCGGAGTTGTCTATTACGAATTCTTTCATCTCAGTGAGCAGTCCGGTCGAGTTGTCAACCACAAGGAGCATATCGATACTCTTACCGGTTGTCTTCCATGAATGGAGGCGTCCCCGTATTTCCAATCTGGTGAGGTCAACATCGGCGTACTCGCTCATATGCCGGTTCATCCGTTTTACGATCTTCTGATACTCTTCAAAGGGGAGTTCTATCGGTTTTGCAAATGCCAGATAGATCTGATTACTGTGAGACCGTGCTCCTGTTGCAGCATATGAGACCCGCAGATGCCGCAGTGAGCTGGCAAATGCTTCTTCCGCTGCCGGGAAGGATGGCCCATCGCGGCCCATGGTTATCTCCGAGTTCCTTATCAGGGCCCGAACGAAGATCCGGTTCTCGATATCCGGCAACTCCGGACCGCGTGGATTGGGTATGCGATGATGGAAAATATGTATCAAAGGATCTGCAGATGGTAGCTTGACGATGTTCGATCTGAGGGATTCGAGCTGTTTAAGGTCAAGCAGGTATTCCAGGGATGGATGAAGGTTCCTGCACAGGGTGTCCTCATGATACATGCTGCTTCCATCCTCTTCTGGAGAGAATGTGAATAATCCGGGTGCCCTGTCATGATGGGTTTGAACAACGAACGTGACACGCCTGAGATGTTCATCCTGCAGAACCGTATTCACTATCTCCTCCAGGTGTTGTGCCAGTTCATCACTGCTGGTGATATCCGCGGGCCACTGGATGAGCAGTTCAAGAACATCTCCCGTGTGAACCGTCCGCTCCGGAGATCCCTCCCAGAACTGCCGAAGGCGTCCATACATGCCGGTCAGGCTTTGAGTTATATTCTCGCCGGGTTCGACCAGGCTGACGATCCCCATACGATCCCTGTCGGTATCGGCATCATTGAAACGCCATACGTAGAGTCTTTTCCCGTTCTCGATATGTTCATATTCGCAGGTAAGTCTCTTATGGCGCCGATAGGAGCGCATAATGATCAGCTTTCCTGCTATCTTTCGAGCAAAACCCTTGCCAGTTACGAGATAATTGATCAGCTGGGATACCATTGATTCCGTGGCAGCCATGATATTCTTCATCAATTCATTCTGAAGGGAGATATCTCCCGACTCGTTTGCCCTGACGATATTTTCCATGACCTTATGCAGGTCGATCGGTTTCTCGCGTAGTGGATGTATCAGATGGATAAGCTCTTCCGCCCGAGTGGACAGGTCGTGATAATTGTCGGAGTAGCCCAGGTCGGTCAGCTTCTCAAGGTCGGATACGATAGATTCGAAATCCATTGAAGAGATCGGTGAAAGCAGCGCAAGCAGCACTCCTTTCTTTGAGGGGAGGTTCGCGTGAGACCTTGCAAGATCATATTTCTCCACACCTGTTATGCCGGCCTCCTTCTCCGCAATGGCCATCCCGTCCGATAGAGATATGGACCCCTTGAAGAATTTTTCATCCCTGTGGAAGGCAGTTACCGTATCGCGGACGAGGGCTACCCACTGTCCATTACCGAGTCTTTCCTTCATATCGGTGAGTTCTTCTTTCACCAGGTCAAGAAAGTCGTTCGAATACTGATAACCGCGCATGATATTGCCGATCACGGTCCTGAGATCATCATTGTTTATGGGGATATCCATATCACCATTCCCGGCCCACTTCCTCTCGAGCTTGGAGGAGAGATCTGCCGCATCATGCGCGAACTGCAGGCGGGATCCGTTTTCCTCCAGGTCAGATCCGGCGGGGGAAGGTCCTCCATCCGCATTCTGTTCTCCCGAGAATTTGAGGAGCGGCGTTCCAGCCTCAACAATTGAACCTGCATCGACGAACACATCTGCGATGGCGGCGTCCCGGGGAGAATCCAGGGAGGAGATCATCTTCATGGCTTCCATGGTGAACAAAGTATCATTCAGCCCAACCGACTGCCCCTGCTTGACATCGACAGAGGCAATGATCCCTGCCAGAGGGGCCCGAAATACGTCCGGGTCAAGATCTCTCTCGAAGGTGATATTATGCCCGCCAACTTCTATATGGGTAATGGAGGTCTCATCCGTCCGGCATACCTGGAAGACGGTCCCATTATATTCCATCATGAAACGTGACGGGCCCAGCCGTTCCCAGAACCGGACAACGATCCGGTCGTTGTCGAGGATCAATTCATAGAGCTCATCTGCGATCTCACGGACAATGACCGTATAATAATGCTTTCCGAATTTCATGCGGGTCATGCCGGTATTCGCAAGGAGCCTGGGGGCGATCGAACGGGATGACATGAGGCTCGCATGGAATTTATCCTTGGATTCTGCCTTCTGGAAGAGGTATTCGAGTATGGCAACCGCTGCCAGGCCCAGTTCTGGCTGCACATCGGAACCTCCGAGGGATGCACCTACTTTTGATTCTGCGTCATCGAGCCGCTGCTTGAGCCAGTTAACGTGAATGCCTGAGCCGTCGATATATTCTGCATCCTGCATAATAGCGGATGAGAACTGCAGGGTTGTAAGAATGCCCTTGATACGTAATTTATTCAGGAAGGCCATCATGTATTGTCGTGCTGCCTCACGGGTGGGTGCACTTATCACCGCATGCCCGATCTGACTATCCGCAAAGGAATGAACGGTTCCTCCCTCTCCAAAGCTGAAATATGCTCGGGGTGTGTTCGGACCCAGATTGGGGATATCCAGCGATTTGAGGGTGCCGGTTTGAGAACTGAAACCCGTATTGGGATTTTCAGCCGTTATACGGACGGAAATACTGTGTCTACCCGTGGTCAGGGACTCAGATAAAGATATCAGCTCCTTATCGAGGGGAATGCCCATTGCAATTTTCAGCTGCTCTGTCACGAGGTCCAATCCGGGATACACTGCTTCCGTGGCTATGTGTTCCACCTGCAACCTGGTGTTCATCTCCATGAAATACGGATTCCCATCTTTGTCCACGAGAAATTCCACGGTTCCAGCATTCACATAATTCGCAGCCTTTGCTGCAGCTATCGCTGCCTTTCGAAGTATCCTCCGGGTTGTATCGCTTATGGGGATCTCATCGCCGCCTTCCTCGATAAGCTTCTGATTATGACGCTGGATGGAACATTCGCGCTCACCCAGAGCGATCACGGTCCCTGAACTATCTGCCAGGATCTGGACCTCCACATGCCTCGAGCCGGGATCGGCGGCCTTTTCGATGAAGACGATGTCATTTCCAAAGGCTGCGGATGCCTCGGAAATGGCGGCCTTCAACCCGTTTTCCAGATCATTTTCATTGGTGATGAAACGAATGCCCCGACCGCCGCCGCCTGCAGTGGCCTTTATGACCACGGGAAGTTCAATATTTTCAACAACCGACCGGGCCGCTTCGATGGAATGGATCCCCACCCTTTCATAGGCCAGATCGGATAACAGATGGTACCGGTCCGTTTCGGTAAGTGGTCCTTCCCCATCTTCTCGTGATCTGATAAGGCCCTCTGCATCCGCTCTCATGTTGGACAATGATATGTTCGAGCCGTTCCAGGGAAGCATGGGAACCTCTGCTTCATCCATGATGAGCTTTGACATGATCTTGTCGCCCATCAGGCTCATTGCTTTTGCATCCGGACCAATGAAGACGAGCTCCTCCTTTTCCACACGGGATGCAAAGGTTACATTCTCGGCCAGATGTCCCCATCCCACCGCAATTGCGTCACACCTGTATTTTCGGGCGAGTGCAATGACCTCTTCCTGGTTTTGATATGTATCCTTGGGACGCAATCCCGCGATGCGGGCAATGATGATATCTGGCTCCTTCAGGTAGTTGGGACGCTGCTGTGCATCCTCCTGACAATCGCCAACCCAGTCTGCGTCAGAGGCGATGGCCACGGCCTGAATGAGGGTTGGGTCCTTGCCCTTGGATATCAGGGTGGAGAGGGATGTGATCCCCTGGATTATCCGCAGTGCCGAAAGGCCGTTATTAACGATCAAAACACGGGCAAAGGCCTTTTGAGGATCCCCACCTGATCGCTCAACCCAGGCTGAAACGGAGGCCAAATTCTGGTTATACTTCTCTTCGGAGAAGG
>JAGLEG010000465.1 GCA_023145185.1 Thermoplasmata archaeon | reverse complement strand
TGAGTCTCAACGGTGCACAGGGTATGGACTGCACCCCAAACAGCGGACACAGGTAAGCCATGATGTTAGCTGTAGAAAATATCACATTTATAATAGGCCACATATTACCTAATAATTGCACATATGACCTATAATCAGCATTATCTTACCCATTATATCGTGAAATCAAACAACATTTATATATCATTCTTATGATATCTTTAACACATGGTATATGTGATAGATCTCTCACTTGCCACAAGTGAACAAATAGAAAAGTCATTGGGTGACAGGATTGAACAGATAAGACTTTCTCGCAATATCACACAACAGATGCTTGCAGATGAGGCGGGTATTTCCCTGCGTACCATTGGACGCCTTGAGAAGGGCGAGGGAACCTCACTTGACACATTCATCCGCGTATTGATAGCATTTGGAATTCAGGATAATCTGAAGAATATATTACCTGATCCGAACGCCCGCCCATTGGAGAGGGTTAACAATTTGGGTTCGGAAAGAAAAAGAGCTCGCCCTACCAAGCCGGATGAAAGCGATATCCCCTGGTCATGGGGTGATTGAGAACATGGTTACGACAAATGCAAGAGTTATCCTCTGGGGAAAGCAGATCGGAGCGATCTCCTGGCTTGAGGATCGAGAGATAGGAGTATTTCAATACGACCCTGAGTTTCAAAGAAGTGGCATACAGGTGGCACCATTGTTGATGCCACTGAGAGAATTTCCATATGAGTTTCCAGCTCTGGCAAAGGAGACCTTCAAAGGTTTGCCCGGACTCCTGGCAGACTCCCTTCCCGACAAATACGGCAATGCAATTATCGATGAATGGCTGGCGTCTCAGGGAAGGACTCCCGAGAGCTTCAATCCGGTTGAAAGGCTATGTTATACGGGAAGGAGAGGAATGGGAGCCCTGGAGTTCGAACCAGCAACGATCGGACCCTCCGGAAGTAATAACAACGTCGATGTTAACAAACTCATTGATCTTTCAAATAGGATACTGGATGATAGATCGGGCATTGGAGGGGCTCTAACTGGAATAGATGACACAGAGGCGATACATGACATATTAAGAGTGGGGACCTCGGCAGGAGGCGCCTGGGCAAAGGCAATTTTGGCCTGGAATCCAGAAAACAATGAATTTCGTTCGGGACAGGTCGATATGGAAAGTGGATTCGAACAATGGATCATGAAGTTTGACGGGGTGTCCAACAACCAAGACAGGGAAATGAGCGATCCATCGGGGTATGGTAAGATAGAGTACACATACCACCTGATGGCAGTGGAAGCAGGGATCACAATGTCACAATGCAGGCTTCATCACGAAGGGGGGAGAAGCCATTTCATGACAAAGAGATTCGACCGAACACATAAGGGTGGAAAGATACACATGCAATCTCTGTGTGCGATCGCACATTTCGATTTCAATCAACCTTCCAGCTATTCATATGAACAGGCCATCTTGACGATGAAAAAAATTGAGCTCCCACAGGAAGATCTTGTTCAGCAGGTCCTGCGTACCATATTCAACGTTGTTGGTAGGAACCGTGACGACCATGTCAAGAACATTGCTTTTTTAATGAATAGAAAAGGGATATGGAGGTTGTCTCCTGCATTTGATGTCATATATGCCTGGAATCCATCCGGTTCCTGGACAAGCCGCCATCAGATGAGCGTGAATGGCAAACGTGAAGATATTGAACGGGATGATCTACTGGAACTCGCAAGGATAGCTGGTATTAAAAAGAAGAGAGCAAATGGTCTGATAGACCGGGTTGAAGAGGCTTTCGATAACTGGTCAGAACTTGCTGCCTCCGCTGGCGTTCCGGAAAAACGCATATCAGAGATACAGGAATATTTATTGACAGACCTATAGGGCCCGGTAAAGCAAATGGTGAACCCTATGACCCCTTCCGAGATCATGAGGAAATGTATCCTCTGCGGTAGGAACCTAAGGATCGTACTCCATGAGAGCGGGGAGTACACCGGAGGGAATTTTTTTAGAAAGGTCAAGCTTCCTGTTGGAGATGGTGAGAACATATCACTTGGAAAACAGAAGGTTCTGGAGATGGAAGTGGTTGAATGGACCGGTGATCATGAGGAGATGGAGTACTGGGAATGTGAAGGATGTTTCAATGAGGAATAGAACATCACAGACCCTTACCCATGGACGTTCACCATCGCAAGGTTTAATTAATCCCCTCCTCTCAACCGATTCCGATGACCATCAAGATCTTCATCACCGGGGGCACCTTCGATAAAGAGTATAATTACATCACGGGTCAACTCTACTTCAAAGATACCCACCTCAAGGAGATGCTGAAACTGGGAAGATCCCATCTCCAGGTGGATATCAGGACCCTGATGATGGAGGACAGCCTCAGCCTCACCGACGAGGACAGGCAGATAATCGTCCATAACTGTCAGAAGACCTCGGAGGACCGGATCCTCATCACACACGGCACCGACACCATGGTGGAGACCGCAAGACAGCTGGCGGCCTCTGTCAAGGATAAGACCATAGTGATCACAGGGGCGATGATCCCATACACATTCGGAAGCTCCGATGGCCTCTTCAATCTGGGCAGCGCTCTATCTTTTGTCCAGTCCATGCCTCATGGAGTATATGTGGCGATGAACGGCCAGTGTTTCAACTGGGACAATGTGAGGAAGAACCGGAAGACCGGGTTCTTCGAGGAATTATTGGATCAAAATTTATAAGCGATCCGATCAAGTCCGAGGAAATACTTTATGTTAAATAGGCTGATATGCCGGATGTGAAAAGCTCGGAACATATCGCACCTTGCGGGATGAACTGTTACCTCTGCACAGGCTATCAACGGAAAAGAAGGCCATGCCCTGGATGTTACGGTCCGGATGAGAACAAACCGAAGCATTGTACGGTTTGTAAGATTAAGAACTGTGAGGAATTGGCCCGGGGCGGATCCGGTTTCTGTTATTCATGTGAAAGCTTTCCCTGCAAGCGGTTGAAACAGCTGGATACACGCTACAAGACGAGATATGGCATGAGCATGATCGAGAACCTGCAGGATATCAAGACCCATGGAATTGAGGAATTCAAGAAAGCGCAAGTGATCAAATGGACGTGTAAAAAGTGCGGCCTGCTTCTATGTGTTCACAGGGAGCGTTGTCAGGATTGTGGTGAGGTAAATGAAGGTTACGGACCCATCGCCAATTAAAATTGAAAGTCCCGTGGAACACAGGACCTTGGACCGTGATGGATATTCCATTCACTATTACACCTCCGGCAACCCCGACGCCGAGCTGATCATATTCCTACATCCTGCGTTTGCGGACCACAGGTGTTTCGATGAACAAATAGACCATTTTGCAAAGAGTTACAGGGTGGTCACGGTAGATCTTCTTGGACATGGGCTCTCCGAGGTGGGAAAGGCGAAAGATAAGATCGATAGCTCCATTGAGCACATCGATTCGATCATAAGATCCCAGGGTAAAGGGAAAGCCCACTTTATTGGGGTGTCGATGGGTACACTTATCGGGCAGTACTATGCCCTGAAAAACCCCGAGAAAGTGCTATCGATGACCATATTGGGTGGATATGATATCAATGCAGACAACAGGGAAATATCAAGGGCTCAAAGAAATGAGAATATCAAATGGATATTGAAGGCCCTGTTCTCAATGAGCTCATTTCGGAAATATGTCGCATCCGTCTCCGTTTCATCTTCCGAGGGACAGGCACGATTCTATCAGATGGCAACCCATTTCACAAGGAGGTCGTTCAAGGCCATGTCCGGATTGGGCAATGTGATCAAACGAAGGGATAACGTCAAACGAGACTACCCCCTGTTGATCCTGAGCGGGGATAGGGACCTGGAGTTGGCTCAAAGAGTGAGCAGAAAATGGCACGATTCCGAACCGGGCAGTGAGTTCTTTCTCATCAAGGATGCGGGACATTGTGCAAATATGGATCGACCGGAGAAATTCAACGGGATAGTTATGGATTTTTTAAGGTCCGTAGAATAACAAATTATAATATTTGGTTATGTGAACTAATTGAAAAGATCTGGGAAAGATTCCGGGAAATGGTTTTATAACACGTTGATATAATCTTTTTATAATAAGTGGTGAACCATGAAATTGTTCGTTTCTACGGTCTTTACCGTATTAGAGTTGATGGGTGGAATGGGGAAATGATATCCATCTTCTATCTGCTCCTGTTCTGGTTGATGTTCGACCTTCCCTACATTCTATTCCGTTTCATCCAGCTGTTCTTTCCTCTGAAGACCAGGGACCTGAAGGGTCAGCCACGGGTCACCATATTGGTTCCAGCTTTCAATGAGGAGAGAGTCATACATAAAACCCTGATATCCTGCCTGAAACAGACCTATCCCAGATTGGAGATAGTGGTGATAGACGATGGGAGCGAGGACAACACGTCAGAAGTGATATCCACATTTCAGAAGAGGCACTCACAGGAAATGAAGAGACGCGGCATAATATTCAAACATATAAAACAGAAGAACGCGGGGAAGGCCAGTGCAATGAACAACGGGCTCGCAAACTCGCGAGGGGAGTTTGTGATAAGCATTGACGCCGATTCGTATCCCCACCCATCCGCCGTCGAGAATATAATGAGGTACTTCACAAACGATAAGATCGGTGCCGTGGCGGGACACATCATAGGCGTTCCAAGGGATCGAATGCTCAGCTATCTTCAGTACGTCGAATACGAGTTCGGGTTTCTCTTCATGAAGATATCCCAAAGCTCAACATCGGATGTCCTGATCACTCCGGGCCCTTTCTCCGTGTACAGAAGGAAGGCCCTGGTCAGGTTCGAGGATGATACCATAACCGAGGATTTCGACACATCCATACGCATCATCGAAAGAGGGTACAAGATAGTGGAGGCACCGGATGCCATCTGTTATACACAGCTACCTGCCAACGTAAGGGACCTCGTTAAACAGAGGGTGAGATGGTACCAGGGCGGGCTCCAGGTCTTCGCCAGGCACTTCGACCAGAAGAAAAGGTACACAGCGCATTTTGAGATGTTCCTGCTCTTCTTCTACGGTTTCTACGGCACAATGATCAGGGCGGTATCGCTGATACTAATCCCGCTCATGTTCTACTGGGAGACAGGTTCTGCCCTCCTTACATTGGCGACGTTCATGGCCTATTCGTCCATCATAATGGCCATACAGTTTCTGCCGGTCTACAGGATCAACAGGGAACACAAGATGTTCCTGGTCATCCCGTTCTTCATACTGTTCAATTATTCCATTCTACTCTACGCCTGCCTCATTGGCCAGATAAGACTGTTCAAGAGCAAGGTGGGTTGGGCCAAGATAAAGAGATATGACCACAAAGAAACTGGGGCAAGAAAGATGGCGGCGAGATCGGGTACCAGCTCAATCCCTTACCTGGAAGATTTCATGTTCTACTGGCTCAAAGTAGCAGCGGCATTTGTTACACTTTACTTCGTCTTCTCGTTCTTTGATGTCTACAACGTGATGCTTGTGATCATTGCCTCCCTTTTCATCGCATTCACCTTCAGGCCGCTCTACCTCATATCCTTCCTGACCTCATATCTGATGTTCTTCTACATGGCCGTAGCTGTGGATGCTGTCTTGCGGTTTGATTTCCTGCAGCTCTTTGTATTTTTGTTCTACATGATGTGGAACACCTTCATCATGATCCTCTGCATCAAGGCGATATATTCATTGAACATATCTGATGTTCCAGCTGAAGAGATCGCTCCATCTTGAGAAAAT
Organism: Thermoplasmata archaeon; assembly: GCA_023145185.1. GTDB lineage: Archaea > Thermoplasmatota > Penumbrarchaeia > Penumbrarchaeales > Penumbrarchaeaceae > JAGLEG01. The sequence goes on along the minus strand of JAGLEG010000465.1, from coordinate 2,171 downwards.
ATCGATGAGAATTACTAACAATTTGTCCATTGAACAGAAATATATTTGAACTCTGGGCTACATGGTACAACCACGGAACGATGTGCGAGGGTCTGATCAAATAGAGAAGGTGAAGATCATGGACAGCACAGGACATAAGATCGACCGGGCAACCAAACGGATACGCAGGATCGCCAGGATCTGGAGCGCCATAATCATCGTATACGCCCTGCTGATGCTCATTGGCTATACCATAAGCTGGGTGACAACTGGTGAAGCAGACCCGAATGCGGAAGATGATTATCCATTCATCGAGAACATACCTCCGGTCTTCATGTTCCTGGCGATCTTTGGATTGGCCGTCGCATGGCGGTGGGAAAAATTCGGAGGAATGATCAACCTCGGTTTCTGTCTGGCGACGATCCCGATATTGTTGATACATTGGCCGATCACTCAAGACTCCCACTTTGCAGTCCCGTATATTTTAGTGATCATAGTCGCGTTTCCCGGAATACTGTTCCTGGGATATTGGTGGCGATCGAAAGATAAAATAAGCTCTCAGGATAGCTCCTAGTACGGGCTTTCTGCCCCCATTTTACACTCGCTTGATCCGAATCTTCTCTGATGGGGATAACTTCAGGTAGCCGCCGGGCGCTATCTCAAGAACTGGAAAATTACAAACAGTATAATGCCCCCAATAGCAAAGAGGAAAGGATTATCCCACGTATGCGGTGCTTTTGCCTCTGCCAGCGTCATGATGATCGGGAATGATATCAACGCAACTATGAATTGAATGGTGCTGAATGAACTGAAAAAGAGTATTACCACAATAAATGAAGTTATGAAAACACAGGCGCTTCCCTCGATACTGCGTACGTATTTTCTCTTTGCAAAAAGGGCCGAGGTCTGATATTTGTGTTTGCCGAAACGGATACCTACCGGCTCCGCCAATCCATCTCCGATGCCATTGATCAATATGATGATAAATATCAGTTCGGGCCTGTCGATAAAGCCCAGATACATTGCAACTGGTATGGCAATGATATAATTCGCAGCTGTCTGAGTTGTCATCCATATCAGCGTATATGGCCTGTCCTCGGGTCGATCGATACCCGAAAAAGTGGTTTTTATGAAACCTACCCGTTCACGTATGGGTTTCAGGAAAATGACAAAGAAAAGCAAGCCTGATAGAAGGCCTACGATCTTCATAATAATATCAAATCCGCCATCTGATGACCCACCCCCCTTCCCGAAGATCATACCCAGTAAAAATGGGACCACCAGTAAGGTGAAATGGTTTATCTTTCGGGTGTAGTTCACTTTGACCCCTTTTTTTACAACCAGCAACCCTGTAAGATACATGATGAAGTAGAATATCCCCATTTTGACCATCATCTCTATTAAAAAACCAACTATCAAGATCGCCCCTCCCGTATTTTCTACCCCATTATTTTGTATCGAACTTTCCTACAAGCTCGTCCATCGATCTGACTGCCTGGTCCACTGCAGTGATCGCTTCTTCAACGATATCATGCGAATATCTCTCTCGCAGGGCATCGAGAAGGTCCCAATAGCCTGTCAGCAGGTTTCCCACCGATCTGTTGAGCTCTATGATCTCTTTTGGATGGGCTCCAGGTTCAAAAGAGCCGATGAACAGGGGAAGCATGCTTGCTTCGAATTTTCTCATCTCCCCTCTATTATTGGCCATTTCATCGAGAAGAAGTTCCCCTTTTTCTGTCAAAATATATCTTTTCAAGCCTGATCCATCTCTCTCTATTTCCTGAATGTATGCTTTGTCATTCAACCTGGATAGTAATGGATAGATCGAACCGGGGCTTGGTTTCCACAATCCTTCAGTTTGATTATCGATCTCCTGGACGATCTCCGAACCAGACTTTGAGCCCTCATTCAAGAGCTTTAAGATATAGAATCTCAGGAACCCTTTTGGAACCGTGGCTACTTTTTGGAGGAAACGGGGAGGCATGATATCGATATCGATATCGACATCGATATTCTTATAGCTTTCGGCAACAATAACTGCATTATATTGATGATAAGCTTACAACAGAAGATTTCGAGATGCTGGTCATTGCTGAAAAATAATGTCTACATTGCATCCCAACATTGACATATCGAATATAATCTGAACCTCTCAATGTTGGGAGAGACCTAACTTTGACATATGAGTACAG
>JAGLEG010000464.1 GCA_023145185.1 Thermoplasmata archaeon | reverse complement strand
TGGGTATCAAGCTGTTGACAGTTGATATAGAGACATATAACTGGTTTGTCGATGAACTTGGAAATATCATCATTTTTCTGTATATCTTCCTGTAGGAAATTGGTTACGGAAGAGAGATGTTCGAATATCTCCTCGTTGACATGGCTGCCCGTTAGATCATTGAGGACTTCTTCAATATTTTTTCTATTACCTATTGATTTTTCATGCAATGCCTTATTTATTATCTTGGACAACACCGTTTTTCCTGTACCTGTCATGCCGTATATCATTACATTTGAGGGAAGGTTTCCGTTCAATGACGGCATCAGGATCTGGGCAAGGGATAACATCTCCTTTTCCCTGTGTGGTAGATTGTCGGGAATATGATTGTATCGAAGTACCTCTCGGTTCTTGAATATACTGCCCTGTATCTTGAATACTTCGAAAATGTTTCCGCTAAACAACTCGCTCAAATCTGTCACCTATTTCCCCTTTGATGTATCCAATAAGGATAACCCGACTCTAATAAATATTTATAATTTTATCCCGACCGGGCACTATATTTTCGATAGCATATTTATCCTTTTCTTGTCAGATGACCGGGGTATTAAAAGTAGTTTAAATACTCTTTTAGAGACGACAATGCAGATAGATGATAGTTTATTATTATGAAAGATAAAGTAAACTTCAGACTGGAGATAATATATATATTTATATTGTCTAATGAGAATATAATGTACATATGTTACAATAAATATCTGCACGTGGTGTTCAGAATTATTACAAGCCCCCTTAACAATTGTAATATGTATTAATCTTAAATACGGCATATCACTATATGCCAATGATAACATTAATGGGTATATAAAATATTTTTTTTTCCATTTAAGGTTGACCCTGTGTCGACAAAGTTAAATGTCGATCTACCATAGACCTGTGTGAAGATCAACTACTATGAATGGAGAAAATTAACATGCCTGAAGTGCTCTCTGATGATAATTTAAAGAGGAAAATATATCGTCCCATCATAAAGGTACTCGACAGATCCATATCATCTTTAAAAAAACTTGAAAGAGATATGCCCATATCAAAAATTGCGTGGATGGAGGTAAATGGCAATTTCAATGACCCCAGATTATCTGATTTCGGAAAAGATATCATCGACATTTCGAACCGCCTAAATATCTACCGAAGAGCCTATTGGGAACTCGAGGGAAATATCAAGAGGTCCTTTGTCTCATACATGAAAAAAAATGGATACCTTCCAGCGAATTCCAGGGAATTTGACTCTTTAAAGAACTCCCTTCCAAAAGCAATGATAGAAGGGGATGAACGGATCTGGATATATTCTTACGACCATTATATCAGTAAGATCTCAGACGCCGTGGGTAGGAGTATGGACAATGCCCCGAAGAGTTCCATTATATGGTCTGATATCTCGGATAGATATTCCAGAAAGATACAAAATATCGTCGGAAAAGCAAATGATATCTTACCAGACATATATGTGCTAAAGGCCAAGGTGTCGAGAGCCTCGAGAAAACCAGAGGTACCATGGAAAAATATCAATATCAAAAAGCCAAAGGTACAATTTATTGAAAGACCGATCCGCCGTTTTATAATGTTAAAAAAGCCAATTCCGATAGAGGGCACGCGAAGGATATCCCTGAGAAGGGTATTGAGAAGAATTACAAAGAAGAGATAATTACAGGAGACGGTAAAAAATGAAAAACATGCTAAAGGAACCTTTATTCTGGGTAATAATAATACTTTTTTCATTATCCGTAGCATCCTTTACTATCTTGTTATATCCAAACCAGGAAGAAGGTGAATTGAATATAGATTGGAATGCTCCCAAAGGAGTGAAATTCAACAATATGCAGAACGGCGATGAGATACAGGTTGAATACATTGCCGATTCTCCATTATCTCTATATTTCTTGACACAAAAACAGGCAGATGAATACAGAAGTTCAACTTTTTACAAGGAAGAACTTCCCGCCCCCCTTGTTGAAGGGGAGGCTGTAAAATATGAAATAACAGTTGATAAGGATGGTGATTATGAACTACTGTTCTGGAACTCAAGTTTTTCCAGGGATCATAGTGTGGAATATAATTTAGAGGTAAGGTCTACAAGGGAACGATTTCTCACAATAACTGCATCTATTGTACTATTGTTCATATCCATCATGATCCTTATAATATTTATTAGAAAAAGAAAGACAATGTTCGATGACCAACATTAGAAATTCGCACATTTGTGACATTGTATATCCACAACATGGTTATATATTTCACAACTAATCAAGATATTAATATAATAAGGGACAGTTATACAATTAATATTACCTAATATGGATCAAATCCGATCGATCCATCAATATAAACCCATCGGAGGTATCGAAATCCAGAAAGTCCTTGTCCTTGTTTTGATCTTGTTTTTCATTCAACCATTTGGTTCCGTTGATCCATCACCATCTGTGAAAGAAGATATCTTTTTCCCTTTTGTAACCGATGGTAATTCCACATCATTATCAGGTGATATATCAACTGAAGGATCAAGCTCAATAAGACTAATTGGAAAAGAGGTTGAAGGACCTGGAGGGAGATTAGGGTCCTTTTTCTGGATTGGAGATCTGAACGCCGATGGTATTGATGACCTTGCGGTCAATGCACCAAACTCATACGGGACCGAGGGATCGACCAACGGAGGTGACCTTTATATCTTCTACGGAGGACATGAACGATATATGGAATCCTCGTATGAGATCGACCTTATGTCCAGTGATCCAGATGTTGTGATAAGAGGTGCAAGGGATGATGTCAAACTTCCTTCGGATATGACCGTTGGTGATCTGGACAGCGATGGAAATCTGGACATTATATTGGGAATGTCACTACAACCAATGTGTGGTAGGGTTTACATTCTGTGGGGGGATGGATCTCCTCTTTCTCCGATAATAGACCTCCATGATCCGGGCACTCTTCGGCCAAATGGGGATCCCTATGGATTCCTCAGAACACCCTCTCAGATGATCATTGCAGGCCATCTTTCTCCGGTTCCCTGGCCAGAATCTGATTATCTCACCGGGGAGAGTGTTATAGTTCAGGATCTGGATGGAGATGCCAATGATGACCTTATATTCTCAAGTCCAGGATGGAACCATATAGTCATACTTTGGGGGCAGGGTGATCGAAACGATCTTGGAAATGAGATGACCGTCATACAGGATGATCTGGTGAGTAGACTGGGCGATACGATGGTTATCGGTGATCTCGATGGTGATGGAACGTTCGATATCGCCGTAGGTGCACCTATAAGGACCAACGAGGAATTATATGACGTTCAGACAGGGGCAGTGCTAACCTTTTTTAATGTGGGTCAGCTGCGTGGAAATGATACAATAGATGCCGATGATAACGCCAGGCCGATAATATGGGGACGCGATCCTTTTGATCATCTGGGAGAGGGATTGTTGATGGAGGATATTAATGGAGATGGAAAAGATGATCTGATCATAGGATCTCCTGACTCTGACGGGTTAAATGAGAAGAGGCAGAGATCAGGAGATATATTCCTTATCTGGGGTGACGATATCGAAACCTATCCAACAAATATGATCGGGAACATCGATTCTGATAAACAACTGAGGGGAGCAATAGGTGATGATGACGACATATCTGGTAATAGAATAGGGTCCATATTCGAGTTTGCAGATATTGATCACGATGGCAGGAAGGACCTGGTACTGGGCCTCCCCAAACACGTTGACGATAATAATATTGAAACTGGAGCTGTTATGGTATATTCTGGAAAAGATCTTTTTTTCAGCGGGGAATCCATAATCGACCTGTTAACAACGGAACATATGGTAAAGTTCATGGGAAACGATCCATACGACCAGATGGGTTATGCCATTGGTATCGGTGATATTGACGACAATGGCATTGCAGATCTGGCAATCGGGGCTCCTTCTGCTGATGGAGTCTCTGATCAGAGGCCGGGATGTGGGGAGGCATTTCTATTTATTGGATCAAAGGCGATATTGGGTGATATCAGGATCTCCGGGCAAAAATCAGATGACAACCGTATATTTTGTGATAGTGGGCTAATCTCACTGAATTTCTCATTTTTTCATCTCGATGGGCCTGAAAACATTGTATCGGCCGTAATAATTATCGATCCCAATGGTGAAGAACTGGTCATCAATTACGATGGCAATGATCTCCTGCCATCTGATAAGACACTTGAGCACTTAACAGTAATAGATAGTGGATCACCATTTAATTCAAATGGGATCAAAGGTTACCTGGATTTGAATATCGAGATCGGATGGTTCATACCATTTGACCATCTTGACATATTTATTTCAATATCTGATAAAGAGGGTAAATGGACCAATAGATTATTCGGTGAACGGGCTGAGATATTCCGGGATATAAGCCTAAATGGCGATATTGACATAGCGGTCAATGGAGAAGAGATGCATACTGATAATGACTGGGTAAAACCAGGTGACGTTCTCACCCTCTCTGGACCTTCTCTTGTATATCAAAGGGCCAAGGAGGTAAAGGTAACCAGTGAGAACGTATTTGTTGAACTTCTCCAGAATGGGACCATGATAAACAAAACCTCTGCCTTGGAATGGGCGATGAACTTAGATGTCGGATCTGGGCTTGATGAAGTATATTCAGTGAAACCATCAATATCGTTACTACCACCCGATGATACATCATCAACGCATATACCAAAATGTGGAATTTCCATTGGATTCTCTCCGTTGATAGATGATAGGTCCCCCGATGCACCTTCTGAACTAACGTTCCTTCCCGATGGCCAAGAGCCTGGCAAGCATGATAACGACAATATCTGGAATATCTCATGGAATGGAGGGATCGGATCTTACTGGGACAACTCCGGGTCCGGAGTAAAAGAGTACATCATATCAGTTGAAGATGGAAAGGGTTTTTCCGCCAAAGAGGAGGGTGGACTGTGGGGTTCGTATTACATGGATCGATATTTCATGAGCTGTGGATTCAATGGGACCGATCAGATCATTGATTTCACAGAAGATGAATGGGGAAAACTTGGCCCAAATAATATTTGCGTACCTGATTTTTCGGTTAGGTGGCACGGCTGGATCTCTTTCCCAGGAACAGATACATATGATTTTCTTCTTTCGGGTACCGGCACAGCGAAGGTTATCCTTGGAGATGAAATATTATTTGATTGGTGTGATCTAGGCTCCAATCCAAGAAGTGAACCCGTATTCTATTCAGAAGGAGATATGGTGCCCGTAATAGTGTATTTCCAGAAGATGGGCGAAACATCCTCATTCTCCTTCAGATGGGAGGATCAAGACGGATATATGATACCCATACCTGGTGAATATCTTTACCATCCAGTGAACAGAACCACTATTATCTCACCAGATACTGGTGTATTCAACATATCTGTTAACTCCCTGGATTGGGTGGGATATTCCTCAAACAAAGCATCAGATACAGGCATTATTGATGACATTTCCCCTGAATTCATTCTAGACGACCTTAAATCATGGTATCCAAATGCGAACCCCAGTATAAACTTTAAAATCTCAGATCCACATCTTCTTTCATATGTTGGATCGGGCGTATCTTCTGATGACATATTCTTCAGGATGAAATCAAAGGATTCAGCTGAATATACAGATTGGTCAAATGAAAGTGTTCAGATCATTTCGATA
>JAGLEG010000463.1 GCA_023145185.1 Thermoplasmata archaeon | reverse complement strand
AACTTCAAGAGACTGACCATTTACAGCATATTGTTATTATGAAATGGTGAACTGGTCTCTTGACTAAAGGTAAATGTATTCGCTTATCAGCTCCTTTTGTCATAGTCGATTCTTGGTGAATAATTATGCTGAATACTTCCAAGAATCTCCTCTTGACTAAAGGTAAATGTATTCGCTTATCAGCTCCTTTAGTCATAGTCGCAAGTCGCCGATTAATAACGCTTATGATCTCCGACTTGCTCCTCCCGACCGGTCCACTGAACCAAACAATTGGCAGAACTTCCATCCCATTAGCACGAACGAAATATGGCCCCTTTTGAACAGAAGAAGATAATTAGTACTGAGAACAATGGAAGCCGCAAGGAGGCCTATATTGATACCACAGCTGATCAGGGACCGCATAGATGAGATAAGGAACGACAATACCAGCGGCTCCGTCACGCTTTCCATAAGGACTGCCCTCACCATCCAGATGGCAGCAAGACACGGCATGCTGGAGATGAACGATGCCGGGGAGATCAAGGACCATATCAGCGAGGTGGTGAAGGAGCTTGCCAGGGCCCAACCCGCCATGGCCCCGATGATCAACCTGGGCAACCTCATCTTCCGGGAGATGGACGATGGGGGGATCGATAATGTCGAGACGATATGCGACGAATACATGAAAAAGATCAACAGCTCCCTGCACAAGGTCGCTGATTTCGGATCCGACATGATAGAGAATGGGGCGAGGGTGATGACCTATTCCAACAGTTCAACCATCCTTGAAACGTTCCTCAAGGCCACGGAGAAGGGAAAGAACTACCACGTGATCCTGTCCGAGGCTAGGCCCATACTCGAGGGGGTCGCCCTGGCTGAAAAATTGACCGAAAGGGGCATTGACGTGGAGCTGGTCGCCGACTGCGGCCTCTTCCAGAGGATGGACGACGTCGACCTCGTTCTGATAGGGGCCGATTCCATCTCCTCCTCGGGGTTGGTCAACAAGGCCGGGACAAAAGGATTGGTCATCACCGGCAGAGAGCTGGGGAAACCGGTCTACTCTCTCTGCGGCACCGAGAAGTTCATCCCCTCGGAGTACAGGATGCCCTTCGACGAGACCAAGGACCCCGCTGAGCTGTACGATGGATCTACGAACTTGAATGTTAACAACTTCTATTTCGACAGGACGCCGCTGAAGTACCTGTCGGGCGTGATCACACAGGAGGGGCTCACCGATATCGTTGAGGTCAGCGAGAGGTGCAAGAAGCTGAAAATGCACCCGGACCTCCTGTAAAAATCATATTTGACGGGGGGTTTGTGGCCCCCCGCCGGGGTCTCAAAATCCTCTCTTCTCGTCCCACTGCACCCGGGCATACTCTGCCGGGGCCGGGGAAGGTCCACGACTCATTTGAGTCCCCACGCTCGACCCGATCGTGGGCTATGGACTGGAATAGGCGATACGGCCGTTGAATTTCCCCCCATCGGCCATATCGCCAGGATCGCTCAGGAGATGTCATCTGTCCCTGCCGACCGATCAATGGAGGCCGACCGTCGGTTTCAGGGAATTGTACCATTTTTCCTATTTCCATTATCACCTCTCATGTTTTTCCGTTTTCATTTAACCGTTCATTTCCTTCCCTTTCGTCGCTTGCAAGTATACATGTCCTACCCTGCTTATGAATATTTTTAATCATAACAAGAATATTAAACTATATATGGCGATATAAATTTGAATATAGTGTTGAGAACACATATGATCGGGGCCCACCAGGGCGATTTCAGAAAGGATTATATGCGGACAACATTATTCCAATCCCGATAATCCATATTGGTCACTTGTTGGCCATCTTCGGATATCATGAGATTCAATAGGGGGAATGTCATGAAGGTACATCGTATTTGGTGCGTTTCAGCATTTATCGCTTTATTCATATTGATGACATTGGGATCCATCAAGGGAGAGGTCGAATATACCACGGTCGATGACCCCATAACGCCGCTTCTGGGAGGGACGGACCTGATCGAGTACGATGAGACCGGAGATCACGTGTTCGTCGCATACACCTCAGACCAGGGGATCTCGATCATCGACCGGGTGTCATCTGAAATTACTCACCTTTCCACACCTGACATCGGGAGCGACAATGTCTATCTCATGGAGTATATTGATGAGGACAACGTACTCATCTTCATTACAGGCACACCTTACACAGCTACCAACACGAACATCGAATTTCTGTGGATATCAGATGGGACCCTCACGAAGATCCCCTTGTCACATATTCCGGAGACCCTTTATGACATGGAGTATGATCCCGCCAGCGACACCCTCTACCTTGCCACGGATACCGGGATATGGATCATAGATACCACAACAGGCGAAACAACATCCATTCTGGACGATACAAGCGGACTTCTATCGGCATCAGCAACTGAACTTTTTCTTGAACCACAGGAAGGCATTCTCTGGGCCCTCCTGCCCGAGTTCTCCAGCATATACCTTCAGGGATATGACATCTCTTCTGGATCGTTCCTGTCAGAGAGCTTCGACCTGTGGAATATCACGCAGCAGGCGGGATTCACCCCAAATGGCATGGTCGATTCATTTACATACAATCCCGTTCACAGGGAGTTCTTCGTGTCCATGCAGATCAACACGCCTACAACCTACCAATACTACTACCTCTACTGTTTCGACAGGGACGACACGATAAGGTTTGCGGCTGTGGATACGGGAGTCTATGTTTCGACCAACGAGGCAAGGAGCGACTACTCCTCAACGACAAAACTTACGGGAACGGGCCTTAAAGGCCTGCAGGCCTCACCCTCCGGCGATGACCTCTATTTCAACGCGAACGGATACGGCCCCGCAAGGATGAACGTGGGAGGAAGCATGCTGGATTCGCTTGTGGATCAGTTCATGGTGAACTCGGCCGTCGAGACGAGTAGGGCGATCGAGATACTCTTTGAGGTGAACGAGCGGCAGCAGGGCGTTTACGACGAGGGCGCCGGAACGTACGGAGAGATCACGGTCAAGGCAGTGGAGGCGATCTTCTATTACGCCCCGGACGTCGCCCTCTCGTTCATCAGGGGAGAGGGGTTCCTGACGACGACAAGCGGCATCGCCACGTTCGATCTGGATGACCTCAAGGATACGCCTCAACCCCAGGCACAACAGGTCGACATGGTCTCCCTGTACATGATCGAGAAGGGAGAGGAGGACGACTACGAGGGCAGTGAGGATGTTGACGGAGACACCAGACTGGGGCCACGGGATATGCTTCACGTATCCGCGTATGCTCCTTACGGCACAGGCGTGACCATCGACCACATGGAGCTGAGGATCATAAAGGAGCCTGGGGGAGAGGTGGTCTACGAGAAGAAGGAGATGGGAGCGGGAATATATCACGAGCAGGATGTTAAGGAACTCCCCACTTCAAGATATACCATCAAGGTCCTGGCAAAGGACGCCCAGGGAAGCACCATCTACAAGGATGAGTCCACTTTCTACGTGGACAACCCCGTCTCCAAACCTGTTGTTGGTTCCGTCGTGGGAGCGGGAATCGCCCTCACCGCAAGTCTAGGGGCCGGCATAGCCATATCAGCAATGGGAGCCGGTGCGACATCCGCAGCAGGTGGGGCCGCATCTTCTGCGGCCGCAGGCGCTGGCTCATCCGTCTCCTCGTCAGCTGCAGGGTCCGCGTTCTCGTGGAAGAACCTCCTCTTCGGCTTCGCCTCCGAATACGGGGAGGAGGCCCTCAAGGAGAAGACCGCCCCAAAGGACCGTTTCCTCGATCTGAAGGGGTCGTTCATCACAAAGCGCGAGGTGATGGCGATGCTGATCTCCGTGATCGTGCTTGTGATCGGTTTCGGCTACGTTGAGATGATGTCCGCGCTTTCCCCCAACAAGATGATAGAGGTGCTGGGCATACCGTTGTTCACTCTGCCCAACTTCTCTCTTTCCTCCTTTTTCATGGTGGTCCCCGTGGTCTTCTTCACGTCTGTCATGATAATACTGGCAATCGAGCTGGTTGAGGAGCTCTCCGCAAAGATGATAGGGCTCTGGTCAGAGTTCAGGATCTGGCCAATAGGGCTTCTCACACTCCTGATCTCCTCTCTCTTCCTCATGCCCATAGGATATCCTGGTAAGGCCGTCCCGAAGGGCGAGGTCAAGATCACCAACCGGATGGAGGTGTTCATCGCCTCGTGCGTCCTTTTTTCAATACTGGCGATGATGTTCCCGTTCGAGATCGCGTTCCTGATCGGAGACAGCATGAAGGCGGGGCTTCCGGCGGACCTCCTAACCTCCTTCGGGATGATAGGCATCACAATGTGCGTGATGATGTTCGCCTACTCCGTGTTCCCCATCGTTCCAATGGACGGCAGGAAGCTCTGGAAATTCAACAAGTTCTACCTCATTGTTATGCTCCTGTTCGGCATCACAACGTTCGGGCTCTGGTCGTTCAGGCTCCTCCCGAACCCATTGTTCTGGAGAGGGGACTACGTGATATACATCCCGACCTGGGTACTGGCTACTCTTTTCATGGTGATCAGCTCACTTGCCATGATCGGACTGATAGGACTTGTGATCCTCGGGTTCACCGTGAAGAACTGGGACGACCCCGAGCCCAAAAAGAAATCCAGAAAGAGGGATATCGAGGAGTGATCACCTGCCTATCACCGAGTTCCTCAGGTAGAGCCGGTACTTGGATATCACCTGGGAGAGGTCCGCAAGCCTCAGGGCAGATCGATTGATAACGAAGAGGCTCTCCATTATCTCAACGTGGGTCCCTGATGAGAAGAGGCCCCCACCATCCTCCGTGCAGGTCGGCGCCATCCTCTCTATCTTCTGGGTCAGCTCCTTGAGGTAGCCGTCCTGTGGTGAACACCTCCCCTCTTTCTCGAACCTGCGGAGCCTGATCATCTCCAGGTCGCCCCGAGATCCGTCACCACCCTCCTCAAGCGAGGTTATCATCCTGGACACGGCAGGGGATATCGAACCCCTCCAGAGGGAGATGAACTCCTCCCACAGCAGACCTTTCTCTTCCCCATCCTGTGGGGCGAACATCTCCATCACGCTGCAGGCCGACCTGACCATGAACTCAAGTTCATCGTGGGACCTCTCCATCGACTGGACCATCAGGAAAAAACCGGCAGGCTCTATGCTGGGGACGTCCCAATGGACGTTTATCGCCTGGGTGTAGAGGTCGTCCATGGTCACCTCCCGGGTCTCTATGAAATACCTCAGGTCCTCCAAGGCCTCCTTCACATCCAACCGCTTTGCATCGTATATCTGCTCCGGGAGCTCCGAGAACGCCGCGAGGGACTCGGACAGGATGGCCCTTGACCTCCTCATCAACTGTTCGCCGGAATACCTGGGAAATATGAAGGTGCACCTGTAGGACCCTTTCTGGTTGGAGTATGCGTACCCCAGCTCCCTGGAGAGGTATTCGAGATCTCCCCTCAGGCAGCGGTCCAGCTCACTGTCACCCGGCCTCTTGATATCAACGTTCACATATCTGTCGGTGAGCGAGAAGGATATCAGCGACTCCCTGAGCTCTTCGATGTTAGATTCAAGGCCCTCCTTCGACCCTACCCTGTTCGCCCGGTACCAAGGCAGGTCGTTGATATCGAGCTCCCTGCATACGTAGCTCTCCGTCTGCATCTCCTCCTCATCGATATCGGTACGGTAGACCACAAAGCTCCTGCGGTTTATAGGCTTGAATATGACAGCGTCCTCCTCCCATCCGAAGGTCCTCCTGTAAATTATGGGAATGTTCATGGTAGAATACTGGGCCCCCTTCAACGATATTAGCCTCTCCTTCAGGGCCTCATTGGTATCAGGCTTTACCGGCTGTTTTCCCCTTCTTTTCTTCAAGATATCACCCAGACTTGAACGTTCGGTCCGGATATAACCCTTCTGATAAAAATTCTTAAACATAATATGATAGGTAAAAATGCTGATTTTAATTAAAAATCGCCTTATATCTCCTTTGAGAATATCACCTTATGGGGTCATAACCCCTGGGAGGAATGTAAAAGATGAGCATAATTACAGCAATATTGTTACTGTTGGTCCTGGCAGCGGTGGCCACGTATCTCGTACTGTGGCTTATGGGATTCAGGATCATCCCGAACAATCGATGTGCGATAGTGGAGAGCAGGTGGTCATCCAGAGGATCGCTCAAGGACCAGATCATCGCCCTCAACGGCGAGGCTGGATATCAGCCCGAGGTCCTCAGGGGAGGTATTCACTTCAGGTCCCCGATCAAATACAGGGTCCACAAGATACCATTGGTAACGGTCCCTCAAGGACAGATCGGCTACGTCTTCGCAAGAGATGGCGCGCCTCTGCAGCCCAAACAGACACTTGGAAAGGTGATACCCCAATCCAACGATTTTCAATCGGTCAGGGGTTTCCTGAAAGGAAATGGTCAGAGGGGGCCGCAAAGGGGGATCATAAGGGAAGGGACATATGCCCTCAACCTCGCTCAATTCGTGGTGATCCTGATGGATGACCTGTACTATTTTGCAATCGATAAGAGCGATCGTAGGACCTTTCTTAAAATGGCCGATCTGATCAGGGGAAGAGATGGTTTCAGGCCGGTTGTGATCCGTGGAAAGCACGACACCATGGGGATCGTCACGATCCACGATGGGGCGGCGCTCTGTCCCGGCGAGATCATCGCACCCCTGGTTGGCGAGGAGACGCCAGGTTCCGGCCTGAACCACAACAACTTTCAGGATCCCGAGAGGTTCCTGAAAGCTGGAGGCAGGCGTGGAAGACAGTATCAGGTCCTCGTCGATGGTACCTATTTCCTGAACAGGCTGTTCGCAACCATTGAGGTCGTTGGTAAAACAGTGGTCCCCGTGGGACATGTTGGAGTGGTTGTATCATACGTCGGCGGAAAAGGCTGGGATGCTTCCGGCAAGGACTACAAACATGGAGAGCTTGTCGAGGTCGGCCACAAGGGCGTATGGAAGGATGCGCTCATGCCCGGAAAGTACGCCTTCAACATC
>JAGLEG010000462.1 GCA_023145185.1 Thermoplasmata archaeon | reverse complement strand
CCTCACTTTGACACATAATTATTACTTATATGTCAATTTTAGGTTATACGTCTTCCAAATTCGAGCCATCTTTCGATATCATCCAGGTCGTTGGAGATATCCTTTTCAATGACCATATGGACGGCCCTCTTGATCGCTATCCCTTCGAGGAACAGATCCATTTTATCCTCCATGGATATGCCCTCGCCGACCAGGGTGGACTCGATGGTGTTATATCTGGCCTTGAGTAGATGAATTATCTCCTGTTCTGATCGATCACGATCCTTGATGAACCTGTTGATGGAGATCCGATCCCCCTCAATAACAACGTATCTGGAACGCTCCTCTTCAAGGAACGCCATTGGGGATCGAAGTCTCTTCAACAGGTCTTTCCCTCTGTCCATCATCTATTACACCGCTACGTGTCGATCCATTCGACCTGGACCGCTAAAATAGCTCATTTGAATTAACCATTTGTGGTATAACTTTTATAGGTGAAATTATATCCCTCGTTGCTCAGCGTTGCCGTGGTAGCTCAGCTTGGGAGAGCGTCTGACTGAAGATCAGAAGGCCGGGTGTTCAAGTCACTCCCACGGCATCTATTACCATTAAAAGAACAGGAAGGGAACGAAATGGGAGATATGATATACGATATCGAGGTTTTTCAGGGAACCAATTACTTCGTGGCGAAGATCGTTGCACCAAAATCAAAGGATAAGCCGATAAGGGAATTCAAGACAAGTACCCTTGAGGAGCTTTTGGAGCATCTGGCCAAGGATATCCTGGAAGAAGTTGACTAATTTTCCTGCACACCCATGTAGATCTTAACCTTGGACCTCTGTCCTCTGGATAGAGAGTATAATCTCTCTTTTCCTGATGTCGAGATCGTGATAATTCCCTTCAGGTCCAGAATTCCAGCATATCTTCTAAGCTTCAGAAGGCGTAGTCCCGTCTCCTCAAGAAGCCTTTCCTCCCCCATGTTCCTCACATCAAGTAGCTCTCTTATGATCTTGATCTCCTCTCTGTTCAATACAAGATGCCCATCGACAAAAGACCCTACTGTGGGATAGAATCGAACGGAGCTGCCAACGATCATCATCCTTACTTCAGATGATCTCTCGAGATGGGAGAGCGTGGCCATGATCTCACGCCGCGTCATCGAAACCTCTTTCGAGATCTCCCGATAACGTATTCCAGGTTGGTGTTGTATTATCGGTATGAGGTCCTTTTCACGAATGCGACCACCAACGAAGATATACTTCTGGATAGGGTATGAGGTCCTCTCTACAGAGAGAAGTATGGCCAACGAAGAGATGAAACTAATCAGGAGTAGAGTAAGTAACAACCAGGTGAAAGAGTATTCTTCAACCTTATCTTCATTCACTTTTGAGATCGTGGTAGAGGTGTTGATCCTCCTGCCATCTATCTCCACTTCAAGATATGCCGTTATTGGGTCTTTCATGTTGAGGATGTCCATTGAGAATGGTTCAATAGAGAGATCCTCACGTGGATATGAAACTGATATGCCACGGCTATCTGTCAGGGTCAACGTAATGGAGCTCAGGGGACGGGTGAGGTTAAGGATCGCGAAGGTAACGTTCAATTTACCATTGTCGTTATCGTATGATGTGATGGATATTGACGGATCACTCATACTGTGGTCTGGTATGACCGAGATGTTCCAGATGATCCGATTTACACGGTCTGTGGGATCTGATATGGATATCGCGACAGGGTGTTCGCCAGAGTCGATGTTCCAGGGTACGCCAGACAAGGTGTTGTTACCTCGATCCAACTTCATCCAGTGGGGGAGGCCTTCGTAGGTGTAGTTGACCGTTCCTTTTCCCCTCGCATTGATGATGATAGAAAGGAATTGATGTGATGAGATAACGGTGGGAAGATCGGTAAGCAGTTCGAGAGGGGGATCGTAGACCTCAATTTGGATGACCCAAAAGTTGGTCTCACCATGACCATCGAATACGGATACATTTACGAGATGTGTACCTACCTGTGAGGCGTCCGGTGACCAGGATATGAGCCCGGAAACAGGAGCTATGGCCAAACCCTCAGGACCTTCAACGGTATAGAAGGTCAATCCATCTCCCTCATATGAGGATAGGACGTCCAAGGACAGGGCCTCATAGATATCGGTGGAAACGGCACCCGGAGCTGTAATATCCGGCCTTGCATTGATGACTTCGATCGACCATGAGGCCTTTGTCATTATATTTCCTGGGTTTGTTATGGAAAGCAAGATCGACCAGAGGCCGACATCCCTGTTTGTGGGAACACCTTCCATGAACCCTTCTGAATGAAATGTCATCCATGAAGTATCCTGCGGGCCTGTGGAGTTGAATACCATATTTGTATCATTTACAATGCCCGAGATGCCGATATCCAGGCGGTAACTCAAGCCTTCAAGTGGTTCATAAGGCCCATCTGGAAGATCAATGGATGGGATGGGCATGGTTACAAAATACCCCAACCTCAATTCCGTGGTATCCTCTCCGTCGGAAAGTTTCAGAACGATCTCACCAGATCCAATATCATCATCTGAAGGTGTCCCCCGGAGTCTCCAATCATCAAGTGTCATCCAGGTAGGCATCTCCTCTGAATACAAGGTTACTTCCTCCCCATCCGGATCGAGGCCAGATATGGTCATTTCCATGGGTCCACCCACGTGGAAGGTTAGGATATTGATCGGCGGTTCGACAAAAATTGGGGGGTCGTCACTCCAGATGTTTCCAAAGACCGGGATGCTTTTTTGCAGGTCTCCGTACCTTAGTTCTATGGTATCGTTGGGCAGTGAATATATACTCCTGCCATTGATAGAACCATTTCCCAGTTTTACCTCACCAAGGAATAGCCCAGAGGACCGTGAGGTCTCCTCCAGAAGTTTATAGGTTGTTATGTTGCCGTTTGATATCATGACACGGGCAACATCCTTTGTTTTGGATGATCTGTC
>JAGLEG010000461.1 GCA_023145185.1 Thermoplasmata archaeon | reverse complement strand
CCTCCACCTTGTCCAGTCCAGCGCTGACCGATGCCATCTTTCCCGGGTCATCCACCTTGAGGTCCCTCATCTCCTTGCCCCTTGCGGATACGGCCTGGAGCGCCCCCTCGAAGGTGAGTACACCCGAGGCGATCAACGCCCCATATTCTCCCAGTGAGTGCCCGACCACCAGGTCGGGGGATACGCCCAGGGCAAGCAGCATCTTGTACATGGACGTGTCCGCGGTGAGCATCGAGGGCTGATTGAACTCGGTCTGCCGAAGGGTCTCCTGCGCCTCCTTGAAAGCGTCAGTGCCCCTCACCTCGTCCGTGAATACAAATGATGAGAGCGATTTTGGGATCAGGTCCTTCATCACACCGTCAGCTTCCGAAAAGACGTCCCTCACTATCGAGTACTTGTCGTGCAGGTCCCTGAACATGTTCAGGTACTGTGAGCCCTGCCCCGGGAACATGAAACAGACCTTCCCAAGGTCTATCCTGGTCCGGTCCCCTATGAAAATGCCCTTCGCCCTGAGCACGAGCAGGGCCTTTTCGTTCATCCCCGCCTTCTTCAGGGCCTCGATCTTACCCGTGAGCTCCTCCTTCGATCCCGCCACGATGGAAAGCCTGTATCTTCCCTCGTAGGATGGCTTTACCAGCGCATCCCTTACCCTGCCGCCCTTGGATACGACCTCCTCGATCCTCAACGCGGCCTTATCTGCCTGGGAGAGAAGGTCAAGGGGGTTGTCGGAGCTGAACATGAACACCTCGCTCTCCAGGTTACCCCTCTTCTCCAGGTATTGGGCGATGGACCTCTCGTCGACCTCTCTCTCGATCTTTACATCCTCCTCCTCAAAGGATATCGGTGCCGTGGGTTTCAGCTCTTTGGCCTTTTGATAGGCCAGGTATATCGACTCGTCGAACTCCTCCAACACGATGTGGAAATTGGTCCCACCGAACCCGAATGCGGATACACCACACCTCCTGGGGACGTCGGGGGATATCCGGTCCCATCTCCCGGATTCCGTGATCACGTAGAATGGGCTCTTCTCCCACTCGAAATATGGGTTGGGTCCTGTGAAATTGATCTGTGGTGGCAGGATCTTGTTCTTTATCGCCATGACCGCCTTGATCAGCCCCGCGGCGCCCGCCGCCGCCTTTAGATGGCCTATCTGGGATTTAACGGAGGTGAGGCCTATACTTTTTGGAGGTAACCCCTTGAACGTCCCCATCAACCCAACCAGCTCTGCAACGTCACCCACCGATGTGGAGGTCCCGTGTGCCTCCACAAAGGAAATGGTCGAGAGGTCAACGCCGGCATCCTCCACGGCCCGGTTTACGGCCAGGGTCTGTCCTCTCGGATTGGGGGCGGTTATGCCTTTTCCCTTTCCATCTGACGATCCGCCAACACCCTTGATTATGGCGTAGATCCTATCTCCGTCCCTGACGGCATCGTCCAACCTTTTCAGTATCAAGATACCGGATCCCTCGCCCATAAGGAAGCCGTTTGCTCCCTTGGAGAAGGGTCTTGACCCGTCAGGGGTCAACGCTCCGATCTTGCAGAACTCAATGAAACCCTGGGTGGTCATCGAGGAGTCCGTGCCTCCCGACACGCAGATATCCATTCTGCCAAGAATAAGGTTGTCCCTGGCAGTTGAGATCGCCGCCAGAGTCGATGCGCATGCTGCGTCTGTGATGAAATTTGGCCCTGAGAACCCGAACACGTTGGCCACCCTTCCGGATGCGATATTTGGAAGTGAGCCCGGCATCGTATCCTCGTTGATCGGGATTATGTTATCATCTATCTTGTCCCTGATCTGTGAAAAGAGCGCCTCCCTTGCATCCTCTGGCAGCCCCTTCCAGGTCTCCGTCTCGGTGGCATACTGCTGTATCTCCTCGATACCCACGCGTATTGCACACCAATCCCTGTTCTCTCCCCCACCGGAGTTGGCGATTATAACTCCCACCCTCTCCCTGTCCAGGTCTTTGTTCTGATACAGCCCCGCATCGGTGAGCGCCTCCTTCGAGGCGACCAGTTCAAACCTCTGATAATGGTCGATCTGCTCTGCAACCTTGGGAGGTATCTTGTAATCGAAAGAGTTGAAGTCCAGCTCTCTCACGAAGGCCCCCAGCTTTGTATACATCCTGTCCTTCACCGTCGGGTCTGGATCGTAATGAAGCCTCCAGTCGAATCTGTCGATGGGTATCTCATCGCACGCATCAACCCCTTTCATGATCATGTTCCAGTAGTTGTCCAACCCTATTCCCTTGGGGAACACGGTCCCGATACCCACGATGGCGATCGACCTATCGTAGTAATCCGATGTGACCGGTCCGCCGTCCACTGTCGTCTCTCCTTCTGACATCTGTATACCATCCTTTCTATGGACCTTGTTCTCTGATCTTTCCTTCTGTCCGAACATGCTCGATACGATCGACCCGAGGTTCCCTGCCTTTTCGAACTCCCTCGCCATCAGGCCGTCAGTTCCCATTAGAAGGAACGGTGAGGTGCCCCTATCATCGGTGAAACCTGCTCCTCCCCTGTTGTTCATCTCGGATCGGATGGCCTTGTAGGCCTCCTTCCTGTCCGTG
>JAGLEG010000460.1 GCA_023145185.1 Thermoplasmata archaeon | reverse complement strand
ATCATTCTCAAGAGATTAAAAAGCATAAGGAAAAGGGACCTCCTGGTCGATGAGGAAGATGGTATCACCTATGCAGGAAATGGTCAGATCCTGAGAGATGCCATCGCTGAAGGGGATATCGCTCTGATCCGGGAATGTAGATCACATGCCAGAAGATATGGGGAGATGTTCATGATCTGCTCCGAAAATTACAATGGTGAGGGAGGCCTGGTGAATGTGGATCCTGCTCATTTCGGGGTGTGAAGATGTCAAGGTTAATGAATATCCTGAAACTGATCATAAAGGAGATCGAAAAAGGCAACCCACACTCACTGATATTGAAAGGGGGAACTGCACTATCGTATTATCACCTGAATGGACACAGGGACTCTGAGGACCTTGATTTCGATGCGCCCGAGAAAGAGAGGGGAAATATTGAACAGATCATATCCTGGTTCAATGAGATCCTGATCAGAGTGCAAAAAGATGGCCATATCAAAGATTTCAAGGTTTTGAAATCATCTTTTTCAAGGGCCGATAGGTATCATATGAGGATCAGTTTAATGACGCATAAGGAAAATTCAACAAAGATCGATATTGACTTCAGGCCGATCACCGGCCATCTGGAATATAATGGGGAGTTGGCCTTTTATTCAAGGGAAGGCATGCTCGTCTCGAAACTTGTAACCTATCGCTCAAGAAAGACCCTGAAGGACATCTATGATATTCATCATCTTTTAAAGGTAGTTGATAGCTCCCGTTATGAGAATCGATCCGATCTTCAGGTCCTACTGGGTGAGGTCATCGCCATACTCGAAGATGATGAGTTGGAGAAGAATTACAGGTCTGCATTCCAAAATATCGATCTGAAATTCAAATACCTGAAGGAGAGAGATCTGAGATCATTCAAGGATAGAACGCTGAGAGATCTGAAAATATTCAGAAATCGGTTATCCCGATGATTCATTCAGATACTCCGAACAACGGACCCCGTCGGACTTGGAACCACCTCGAACCCGCTTCGTATCTGCCTCTTCAGCTCCCCAACGTGAGATATCACTCCCACCATTCTCCCCTCCCGAAGCTCCGAAAGCACCTTCAGAGCGGTCTGAAGCGTCTCATCATCAAGAGAGCCGAACCCCTCATCGATGAACAACGCATCCATTCGTATCCCTCCCGACCTGGACTGAACGACGTCCGCCAATCCCAACGCCAACGCCAATGAGGACAGGAACATCTGTCCACCGCTGAGAGTATTTGCGGGCCTCTCCTGTCCCGTGTAATTATCATAGACGTCCAGGTCCAGTCCAACCTTTGCCCTCCTCCCCCCCTCGGCCTCATCCGCCCTCCGAAGCAGGAACCGTCCCCCTGACAGCACCTTCAACCTGACATTGGACGATATGAGCACCTCCTCGAACCTCTGCGCGAGGAAGAACCTCTCCAGGGACATCCTGGGATTGCTCAACCCCTTCACCTGCATGGAAAGCCTTCCCACCACTTTCTGAACCTTCTCCATCTCCTGGATCCCCTCGGAGGTTTTCTCAACCTTCTCCAGCTGCCCTCTGGTCCATTTCAGGTCGCTTTCGGCCGTTGCCTTTCTCTGTGTGGCCACCTGCCACTCCATCTTCGACCTTACCTCCTCCTCCTGGACCTTTTCCAACTCCTCCCGTGTGGGGGGCTTTATCCCCTCCCCCAGCTCCTATAAGTTCTTCTGAAGGGCCTCTATGGAGCTGTGCACCTGGATCTTCTCCTTTTTGAACTCCTCCACCCTCCGGGTGAATTCCCGTTCCCTGCTCTCATCAAGTAGTGCTTTCCGGAGCTCCTCAACGTCCCCCAATCCATCCGTGTTCAGCTTCTGAAGCTTTGAACCTATCGAAGATACGGTCTCCTCCAGCCTATGTACGGTCTGCCCCAGGTTCTCCCTCTTCAACTTCAATTTCTCCCTGATCACGATGAGCTTTCCGGACATCTCCTCTACCTTCTCGGACCGCTCTTTGATCTCAAGTGATAGTTTTACTTCCTTCTCTTTCAGCTCTGATATCGTCGCCCTCAGCCTCAAGGCCGGGTCCTTTGCCTCGAGGCATATCTCAAGCCCCTTGAACGTTGACACCCTCTCCTCAAGCCTGGAGGTGATCCCCTGAACCTCAATTCTCAGCTTGCTGATGCCCTCTCCCAATGGGGCCTCGTTCTTTATCGAGCTCTCCAGCTCACTGGTGATGAGGTCCTTTTCCCTGGTGAGCTCCATCTCCCTCCGGTCCCTTCGTTCCAGAAGGGCCCTTTTCCGGTCCAGGTCATCAACGGCCCTCCGGACAAGGGAGGCATCC
>JAGLEG010000046.1 GCA_023145185.1 Thermoplasmata archaeon | reverse complement strand
GGGTGTATCACCCGTGAAGATGATGAACAGAGCCCCTTTTGCCGTTTGTGACCCCATCTCATTGAACATCTCTCAGGAGGAGGAGGTAGCGCTCTACTCCCTTGGCTCATACGATCCCGACGGAGACCCCATGACCTACGGTTGGGATCTGGATGACAGCGACGGCCTGAACGATACCGACTCCTCAGACACCATGGTGGTGGTCTCCTTCAGAGAGGTTGGGTCCAGGATGGTAAGGCTGACGGTAAGCGACGGCGAGGAGGAGAGCCACGTGGACATACCCATCGAGGTCAGTAACGTCATTCCAACAGTGGTGCTGACGATACCAGCGTCATCGTATGAGGATCAGATCTTTAACGTCTCGGGGTGGGGGTCGAGCGACAGGACGACGGATGTTGAAGGTCTCTCTTATCACTACACGATCGACGGCAACGGATCACGGGATTGGACCGATGATCCAAATATGACCGCTTCGTTCGAGACAGCCGGAGTCCACTGGATAACGCTCCATGTCAGGGATGACGATGGTGGGGTGGGAAAGGCCACCGGTTCCACGATGGTATTCAATACGCTTCCAGTGGCGAACATGAGCGTTCCTGTCACCGTCCACGAGGATGAACCCTTCACCCTTGACGGAACGACCTCCACAGACACCCCGTCAGATCTTCCCATACTGAACTACACCTGGATGGTCCAGGGAGACATCGCTCCAAAATATGGCCCTCTGGTCGATATGTCGATCTCAAATGAGGGGATTTATTCTATCTTCCTGGATGTTACTGACGATGATGGAGATAGATCTAGGGTATCTCAAAATATAACCGTTCTGAATGTGGTCCCGATAGCGAGAATAATCGGGCCATCGAACGGTGCGGAGGATGAGGTGCTTCACTTCAACGGCGGCTCCTCCTCCGATGGTGTAAGCGATATCCCGACACTGGTCTTCACATGGGATACTGACGACGATTTGATCCCGGATATATTCGGCCGTGAGATATCCATATCCTTCGAGGATGAGGGGGACCATCCGATCACCCTCTGGGTAGAGGATGATGATGGGGTCCGATCGATGGCCCGGCATTGGATAACAGTGGAGAACGTGGTGCCGCGGCCCACGATAACCGGGAATGCGACAGGCCTTGAGGACGAGCTGCTGGTCTTCTCGTCGCATGGCCCTCCCGATTCCATTTCGGACCTGGATTCACTTGAGTTCATCTGGTCGATAAGCGGGGAGGGTGTCGAGGCGGGCGGTTCCCGATTTGAACACGTTTTCACCTCCAAGGGTACTTATCTTGTAAGCCTGGAGGTAACTGATGACCAGGGTGCATCCGGGTCGGACGTGTTTGAGGTTACGATCTCAAATGTTCCTCCGGTAGCGATGTTGATCGGGGTCCCATCAGAGGTCACGGAAGGTGAGAGTTTCACCGCGCTTGGTCACAGGTCCCACGACACACCTTCCGACGATCCAACTCTCACTTTCAACTGGTACCTGGATGGGGAGCTCCTGTCAGGTGAGACCGGCAGGAACCTGACCATCGAAGCGGAGGGTGTGGGAGAACACACGCTTTCCCTTCAGGTCGTGGACGATGACGGAGTATCCACCACGTCCGATGAGTACTCCTTCCATGTGGTGGAGGTGGATATCGGATCCCACATTTCAAAACTGCTCTTCTCACCCTTTGGGATCATCATCCTGATAATGGCACCG
>JAGLEG010000459.1 GCA_023145185.1 Thermoplasmata archaeon | reverse complement strand
CCTGCCGATACGATCGGATCGATCCGTGAGGCAGTTGATAGAACGAATTTGGATGGGAAAGGCAGGATATGGGCCGTGGGGACCACCGTGATGAGAACGCTAGAGACTGGATTCGACCGTGATGGCACCTGCGTCAGGGAGAGCGGTTCCAGCGGGCTCTTCATAACCCCCGGCTACGATTTTAACCTGCCATACAAGGGTTTTATCACCAACTTTCATCTCCCCAGGTCCACTCCCCTCATGCTCGCCTCCGCTTTTCATGATCGAGAGGGGATCCTCAAAGCTTATGAGGAGGCGAAGGAGAAGGGGTACAGGTTCTATTCTCTGGGGGATTCCATGATGATCAGGAGGAGGAGATAATGACGGGCCATTTCAGGATCGATGATGAGAAGGAGCTTGCAAGGGCGGGAACCCTAATGCTTCCACGGGGTGGAGAGGTGAGAACGCCTCTGTTCATGCCCGTGGCAACAAAGCTCTCGGTGAAGACCCTATCCTCTGAGGAGCTGGTATCAACGGGTACGGAGGCGGTGATAACCAACGGTTTCCTCTCCTCGCTGGAGCCAGGTTCGGACGTGATCCGATCGATGGGCGGGATGCACAGGATGATGGATTGGAGCGGTGGGATATTCTCCGATTCAGGCGGGTTCCAGCTTATTCGAAAGGGTTTCGAGCCAAGGATTAAAGATGAGGGGGCCAGGATGAGGTCCCCTTTCTCGGGAGAGCTGGTACACATCACTCCGGGATCCGTTGTGGAGATGCACGTGAAACATGGCGTTGACGTAGGGATGATCCTGGATCACTGCCCGCCACATGGGACCTCGGGGGAGGACCTGGCCCTCGCTACCGAGAGGACGAGGGTATGGGCCGAACGGTCCAGGGTACGGATAGACGATGAGGGCCTGAGTGACCTCCTTCCGGTGGGAGGTGGGAAAATGCCGCTCTTCTTCGCCATAACCCAGGGGGGGATCGACCTCAAGTTGAGGGAGAGGTCCACGAGGGACCTCGTTGGATTGGGATTTGACGGATACGGGATCGGGGGCCTGTCGATCGGCGAGGATAAAGAGGACATGTTCAAAGCACTGGGAGCGAGCACGTCGTTCGTACCGAGGGAGAGCCCCAGGTATTTCATGGGTGTTGGTGAACCCCGGGACGTTATCAGATCGGTGGGGCTGGGAGTGGATGTTTTCGATTCGGTCTTCCCCACCAGGAACGCCAGGCACAGGTCCGTCTTCGTAGCTCGGGGCAGGGAGAACATCCGCTCCGGAAAGTGGAAGGGAAAAAGCGACCCGATCATTGAGGGATGCGACTGCTTAGCCTGTTCCCGCTACTCGAGAGGGTACCTCTATCATCTTTTCAAAGCGAAGGAGCCCCTGGGCCCGATGCTCGCCACGGTACATAACGTGAGATACATGCAGAACCTGGTCGTGGCTATCAGGGCCTCCATCCTCGAGGGGAGGTTTTCAAGCGATATGGAACCCATTGACCTTCTTGGGGCAGGATGATCGGCCAACTAACAGCGTTTCTGACCAACTTCTCCCAGATCATGGCGATCAGTAACAATAATTAATACAGTTATTGTCGAAGATTAAAACGTCGATAGTAGAATAAAAAAGGAATAGATACGGCTCGAAATCGAAAAACCTTTATATATGGTCTATTTTCATGCGATTCTCCATAGGGGCTGGGATAAAACCTGACCGCTATAGGTAGAAAAAAAGGGAAACATGAGGTGTTATAAATGGCCGAAAACAATCAGAGACCGATAGCCAAAGGCATTCAGGGGCGCGCTTTCGCACTCTTTGCCATAACAATGCTCGTCGGTATGGCGCTCATGGGATTGACCATGTTCGCGCCGCAGGTAGATGGAGATGTCACCGAGATCGACAATCTCCTGTTGGATGTTACGGCCACTCCAGATACTATTTTTAGTACTTCAACGCAGACCATAGCAATTGATTATACGCTAAATTCTTCATTTGACTCCGACCTCTGGTTGGACAATGTGACGATCGTGCTATGGAACAGCGTTGATGATATGGAGTGGACGTTGTACGAATGGAATTTGACCACTGATGGCCTACCAGCCCTTGAGAACCCGTACAACTATCAGTACGATGGATCTCTCGATGCTGGAGCTTATCAGATCAATGTCACTGTTGATTATTTCAACGGTACCGAGGAAGCGGGTTACTGGCAGGAAGAGAATACCGCCTTGACCCTCCTGGACGGAACCGGTATGCTCAACACCATCGAGGCAGATCCGGAGACCGTACCTGGTACCGGCTCCGTGAACGTCTCCTGGACAGTTGACAGGGACCTCGTAGATATCGATGAGGTAACCATGGGCATCTTTGACAACAACGAGATGGCCTGGGTCGACGAAGTGATGACCTTCGATACCGAGGTTGGAATGGGGTATACCATGTATTGGTCTATCTTCGATATTGTTGATATGTCGGCCATGGACTACAACGTGAGCCTTTACGTCCTCGACAGCTGGGGATACTCAGAGATGGCGAACGATACGCTCATCACAGTGACCGAGAGCGCGCCGATCAACACATCGGACCTGACGAACTTCCAGTTCGATGAGGATGAGATGCTCACCGTCGATCTGAGCCTTCTTTTCGATGACGGCAATGGAGATGACCTGATGTACTACATCAACCTCTCCGACACCGGTGACCTGATGGTTGAGATGTATGGGGATTCCCAGATCAACATCTCAGCCGCAATGGACTGGTATGGTGAGGAGAACTTCACCGTCTCGGTCAATGACGGCAATGGAAACAACGTTTCCTTCATCCTTTATTTCGAGGTCATGATGGTGGACGATGAGCTGGCACCCGCCGGCGACATGACCGTCTCCGTTGACGAGGTCATCGGAAACACCACCTTCGATCCCCTCCTCCTCTTCGAGGATGTGGATGGGCCCGCATTCACCGTGACCCTCGGATACGAGGTCGTGGTGAACGAGACCAACGTCACATCGATGGTCCCGATCTATAATTACACGGATGAGGGCAACATGACCGTCACCATCGACAACGTTACCGGCGAGGGCTTCGCACAGCTTCTCGGCGACTTCGAGGAAGGAAGCTGGGAGTTCCCGGTTACCGCCTGGGTCGCTGATGTGCCCGTACTCAACGCTACCGCAACGGTCGAGGTCGCTCCTGTGAACGATGTCCCGGCCCCGAACGTCGAGTCCCTGGACCTCTTCATGAACGAGGCACAGACGTTCAACGTATCGGCGCTCTTCGATGACCCTGACAGCATGGAGTTCAACGCATCCGTTGATACCAACGTCAGCTATCTCCTCGTCACATACGATTGGGAGACCTATGCTCTATCCATCAACCCGGCAACCAACTGGACCGGAACGGTGGACCTCGAGTTCAACGTCACCGATGGAGTGGACTATGCGGTCTACACCATACCAGTTAACGTCGTACTGAGGTCTTATGCGATCTCCGGGATAGTTGCCTACACAGAGGTCACTGGAGTCGAGACCAACATCGCCAATGTTACATTGACGATAGGTGAGAACACCGTATCCATCAATGAGACCACGGGCGCCTACGAGATCCTCCTGGAAGAGGGCAGCTACACCGTCGTCCTCTCGATCCCCGCCGATCTCATCTATGATGAGGCAACGGAGAAGAGCGGATATGTGGTACCTGTGATCGATGATATCACGTTGGAGGGAGCCTTCACACTGGATATCACCTTTGTGTGGATGGACTTCGTACCCACGGTCATCCCGGCAACCTGGTCCGACATCGACTTCGCAAACGTGACGGTCGATCCTGACGGCGATGACTTCACTGTCATTGTGCCTGTGGATGAGACCAAGGGCGGATATGATCAGATCAACGTCGCTTTCGTCATTGTCAACGAGGAGAAAGATGACGAGGATGATGATGTTGTGGAGTTCGCGATGGTGTTCAATGGAACCCATTACACGCTCATCGTAGCAGGGGATGACCTCGATGATGTCAAGGAAGGCAAGAGGTTGTACCGCTTTGAGGATAGCGACGACGCAAACAACACCTATACGGACGATGCACTCGAGTTCGAGTTCAGGGAGAAGGAGGTCGAGGACGGCCTTATCACCGTCATCGTCCTTATCGTCCTTATCGTCCTTGTCCTGATCGCACTTGTATTCATCATGCGGAAACCCGCAGAGGAGGAGTACGAGGACGAGGGTGACGAGGAGGAAGAGGAGTCCGAGAGGGTCTGCCCGTCATGCGGGGAGATCGTCGAGGAGTCGGACGCCACCGAGTGTCCCGAGTGCGGCGAGGAATTGGAAGAAGAGTAATTGGAAAGTTCCTTTCCCAATAGGTTCGGGGGCCCTTTTTGGGCCCCCTTTTTTTATTTTTTATTTAAGAGCTAACCAATGTTTAAACTTAAATAAAAAACCGGAAAAATCAGAGATTTTTCCAAGGTCTGAATGTTTAAGAGATAAACATCAACTCAACTTAACATTCAGTAAAAATTTTGATAATGAACATTATCTGATCTCAAAATTAAAAACAGGGAAAATCTTTGATTTTTCCAAGGTCTGTTTAAGAGGTCAACATCAACCCAACTTAACATTCAGTTTCCTATATATTTTGATATATTTTTCTTATAACATTTAAATCATATAACATTAATACTTTCAAGGCAATTGGCTGAAGGATGGAACTGATACTGAAGGAAAGTATGGATGATATCAGGGGCCTGAGAAGTGATCACCTCGATCATCTCTGTCAGCCGCAGGAGCTTTATCTGGAGATTATTTTAAAGGATTCGGTCCCTTATGTATTCAGATATAATGGCTTGGATATCGGATATGCACTCCTCGGGGACGGCAAGGCACTTTTTGAGTTTCACATAATCGAGAGGTATCTCCCTATGGCTCAGGAGGCATTCCAGAAAGCGTTGAAAGACCTACAGGTTGAAACGGCATTCTGTCAATCGTTCGATCATCTATGCCTTTCCATGTGCATGATATATATGAAAAAAAGGAAGATCGTAGGTTTCCATTTCAGGGATCGGATCGATCATCCCCTGTTCGAGAGGGATGAGGTCATCAATGAGAGGACCGCAACGATCGAGGATCTCGACCTGTTAACGAGGTACAGGGATGGGATATATGATGATGATGAGGTGAAGGATATCCCCTACTGGATCGGAAAGGGGACAACCGTGATATTTGAGGGGGAAGGTGGAAACTTCATAGGATACGGGATGTACAACAGAGCGGTGCACGATCGGAACTGGTATGATATCGGAATGTATGTGAAACCCGATTTGAGGGAGAAAGGCTACGGTGTCTATATGATCAGCCGTATGGATGAATACGTGACATCACTGGGCGGCCTTTCGACAGCAGGCTGTGAACCGGATAACATCGGATCCAAGCGAACCCTGGAGAAAGCGGGTTTTGCATCAAAGCACGTTCTGATCGAGTTCGAGATGTGAAGGACTGCTGCCAATGTCATATTACGATCCTATGGATTAGTTTAATCCTTCAAGGCTCCGTATCCATATTCAAAGGCCATGATATTGACATCCACGGCCTTTGGCGGGACGTTCGCCTTCACCGCCTCCAGCATGTGGACCTTTTCAACGGGGAACGAGGGGGACGCCGCAAGAGCACCCACCATAACGACGTTCTCGGTCTGTGCATTTCCCGCCCTCCGGGCGAGGTCCAGTGCGTCTATCTCGTATATCCTCGCACCGCCCTCCTTGATCCTATCCATGATCTGTTCATAAGTGATGTATCCCTCTATCTCCTTCTTTGCGAGCATCTGGGTCTCCAGGGGAGGATGAATGACGTTCGTGTTGGTGATCACGACCCCCCCCGGTTTGAGGAAGTAGAGATACCTCAGGGCCTCCATGGGCTCAAGGGCGAGTATCACATCACT
>JAGLEG010000458.1 GCA_023145185.1 Thermoplasmata archaeon | reverse complement strand
GAGGGTGCCCGCCGCGGAACCTCCTGGCAGCATCAGCGGAGAAGATGACGTGAAGCAGTATCACCAGTATCACCGCAGCCAGCAGGATCGCCGTCAGCCCGCTGGTATTCTTCAGGAGAACGAGGTCCTGAAAGCCCCCCACATCCTCGGAGGATACGGACAGATCGTCCAGCTTGCTGATCATCTTCACCACCACCTGGTAGATCATGAACATCCCCGCAGAGATGAAAACGGTCAATCCATAGAGAAGGGCGGTGAAGTTATCCGCCATGAGGTACCTCTTCTTGCGGAGGCTGGCGATAGCTGTAAAGAATCCAGACACGAGCGTTGATACGTCCTTGGGGCTTCCGCCGGCCTTGATGCCCTCCTGATAGGTGATCAGGAACTGTGAGATCAGCTCTGACCTGCTCTCCTTCACGAACAGCGCCCACGCCTTGGTGGAATCAATTCTGGTCAACAGCCGGTCGTACAGGTCCTTTATCTGGTCCGTCAGGGCGCCGTAATCGTGCCACCTCATCCTCTTGAGGGCCGAGATGGGCGCCCCGCCCCTGGTCTCGGCGGTTCCCCCCAGCGTTCTTATGAACGCCCCGAACGCCTGATCCCTCCGGATGATAACCCCCTCCTCCATCATAACCAGAATGCCAGGGAGCATCAGGGGCGTCGATATTACTGCCAGATGAAGCAGGGTATATTTGAACTGGAAGCCAACAGCTCCATTCACGACAAGTAAAAGGAGTGACGCTGAGACGCCTACAATGAGCGATATTCTGATCTTTCTGTGGAAACTTGAATTGAGGGGGCGTGGTTTGGGATCGAACCAGATGGACTCGCGGGGAAGCGTCCCGTTGATGACCATCCAGAGGAGAACCTCGACTATGATGAAGATGAAGACCACTAGAAAGCTCATCAGGAAGTGGTTTATCCCAACCAGCAGCGAGAGCACCACCAGCATGACGTTCAGGAACATCGTGACGGAGATCAGTGAAACGTATATCTCCCTCACGATCTCCAGCCGGTCCATGGTTGTATTGTACCGCGACCGGTACTCCTCCATCACCGCCTCCTGCTCGTTCCTGAAGAACACCTTGGGGTCCTCATCGGCCTCGATGGCGTAGGCCATCCTCTCCAGGAAATCCCCCAGCCTCTTGGAAGGACACTGCCTGGACACCGTCCTGAGCGCTTTCGGTATCCCCACATTCCAACGTTTGGAGAGCTCCTTGACCTTCTCAAGCTCACGGAGCAGGGCCTTTCTATCGCCATCCTTGGTGGCGATCTCGAATATCGAACCCCTGGCAGATGATGCAAGCGAGAGAACCCCTACCCGCAGTATGAAAAGATGGAGCTCGTCATCTATCTCCCTTCTGCGCCTCTCCCACATGGCCAGGGGCCACACCACAGCGGAGAGGGTGATGAACCCTATCATCATCATCAGAAGCACAAATGAGATGCCTGAAAGGAAGATATCAGGAAGTAAAAGGATCAGAAACACGGATACCAGCGAGGCGATGCCGGCCGCCGGGAGGACCCTCATGAGCATCCACTCCCTGGGGCTCCTGTCCAACTCCCTGTAGGCCTTTACCAAGCTCAATAGATCATCTCCTGAGCTCCTTTGGTATGCCCTCCATCCCCTGGTCTGAATAGGCCCTGAATATTGCGTTCACGTCGTCATATCCCACGATATTATGTTCATCCATGGCCCGGATGACCCTCTCCCTGCGGTCCAGTTCCGAGTATATGTCCTTTGCGAACTCAAGCCCCATCTTGGGGGCGATCTTGTGCTCGAGCACGTACGAATTGTACATGCCTGTAAAATAATGCTTGTCCCGGATCGGGTCCCACTCGAAGATCGTTCGGGTGAGCATCCCGCCCTTCTCCTTGGAGTACTTGATTATCTCCTCTATTGCTGAACACCTGCGGAGGATCCTGCCCTCCTTGTACACGATCTCCTGGAAAAGCGCCAGGTTCATGTTATCTATGAAACGGATGGGCACGTTGATCGGGTCGCCGGTGAAACGCTGGATCATCTTGGTGATGGAGGACGCGTGGAAAGTGGAGAGCACCGCATGGCCGGTCTGCATCGCCTGGAACGCTGCCGCCCCCTCCTGGCCCCTTACCTCTCCTATGATTATGTAATCGGGCCTTGAACGGAGTGCGGTCTTGACAAGATCGAACAGCTCCACCTTCGCCTCGTCGAAAACCGTCTCCCTGGTTATCAGCCTCTGCCATACGTCATGTGGCACCACCACCTCCGGCGTATCCTCCGCGGAATATATCTTCTTCCTGAAGTTGATGAACGACAGCATCGAGTTCAGGGTCGTGGTCTTACCGGAGGCGGTCTCCCCCGAAACGAAGAGCGACATCCCATACTCAAGGCACATCCACAGATAGGCGGCCATCTTTGCGGACATGGTCCCCCATTTGACCAGCTGGATCATGGTCGGGGGTTTCTCGAAGAACTTCCTGATGGTAAAGGAGGCCCCCTCCTTCGAAACGTCCTCGGAATAGATGATATTGATCCTGCTGCCGTCCTGTAGGGCCCCATCAACGATGGGCCTGGAATCCGTTACCGGCCTGCCCATCTTCTCGGCCACGGACCTTATGTAATCATCCAGCTCCTTATCCGTGTGGAACCTGAGGTTGGTCTTGAGCATACCAAAGACCTTGTGGACCACCGAGATGTAATTCAGCCCCACCGAGTGGATATCCTCGAGGTAGGGGTCCTTGATCAGGGGTTCTATCACACCACCGTGGATCAGGTCCCTCTCGAGATGGTAGAGCATCCTTTCGGATTCGCTCCTGGATATGGGGACCTTCCACGGTTTCAAGCGGTCCATAATGGACCCCCCGCCCTTGGGAATGGTGACCATGTTGAACAGGTACGGGATGGCATCCACCATCTCCTTGCCCTTCGCCTCCACCGGAGCGAGCTCGAGGATCCTCTCCTTGATCAGGTCCACCTTCTCCCTCTCCTGATCGGAGAGGTCCGGCTGGATCGCACTGTACAACCTGCTTCCATCCTTCAGGTCGAATATGTGGATGAATATCGGATCTCCCACCGGATATATTACGCTGATCTTCTTCAGACCGCCCATCTCCACGGTCAGCCCATCAACGAATGTGGGCTCCATGCCTCCTCTGGCCAGATGCTGTTCGATGTACTCCCTCAGATGCGGGTTCCTCTCCTTGTGGTCCTCAACATCCATGATCAAACACCTCACGCCACCGTTGTGATATCCACAATGAAACCAGCCCGTGGCTCTATCCTGAATCCGACGGCGTTGCTGACGGGGCCCAGGGCATGTGAGTACCTGGTCACGTACATTATATGCTCCATCGTCCCCTCAACAAATTCCGTTTTCAGCTCTATCAATATATCTGCCACCGACCTGAACGGGCTCATTATCGATGCGCTCAGGTCCGAGGGGTCGATGGTTAAAATGATCGCCCTGTTCCTCCCCGTGATCTTCTTGAAGAAGGATATCATCTCCAGCGACTTGGACTCATCGATGTCGTTCATCACCAGGGCGGAGAAGGTATCCACGGCGATAACGTCGGTCTCGTAGAGCCCCTTTGTCGTCCTCAGCCTCTGGAGGAAATCCGTCCTTTTTTTCGCCGTTCCAATTATCGGGAAAACGGGCACGAACCTCATGGACCCATCCATGACGTTCTTCTTGATAGGATAGTCCAGAGAGTCCATCTGGTCCAGAAAGCCCTTGGTGGTCATCTCCGTCGATATCAAGGTAGTGGAGTGATGGTGGAGCATGAAACCATATATCAGCCTCTGGAGGATGGCAGATTTTCCGCTTCCCACAGGTCCCGATATTATCGTGAGGGTCCCCTTGGGAAGGCCACCTCCCAGATGTCGGTGGAGGCCGTCCCTCTCGAAGTTGAACCTGATCAGGTTGGAGGTGTTACCTTCCATCTCAGCGCCCCCTTATCCTGAATATGATGATATCCTGGGAGTGGCCCGAGATCTTTCCTCCTGAGGTCACCCCTGCCGTGGAGGCGAACCCGTGGTAATCCACCTCTTCCACAAGGCCGGAAGAGGTGAAATTCACCTCAACCACTCCGCCGGGGGACCAGATCGCGCCACCACCTATCAGCCTCACGGCGATCGAGGAGCCTCCGCTGGTCGTTCCGTTCGCAGATACGACGATATCATCCATGGAAAGGTCACCGATCCCGACGTTCATCAGATAGAACGTGACATTCCCTGTGGAATTCTCATAGGGGACGTTCCCCGGGTCATTGATCATGACCAGATGTGAGCGGACCTCCTGCCTCATCCTCTCCGCCTCATCCTCAAGATCGCTGGAGAGATCATCGGCGATAGTGATGAAAACGGATGCCACGGTCGCGGCGATGAGCAAGGCTGCAATGAAGAATATCATCTCGGATACCGCTGTTCCTGCCATATTCATTCAACTCCTTTATACCTCACAGGCCGATCCGACCCCCCATGGGCCCACCACCATCACGGAGGAGGGAGAGGTCACGTTATCTACCCTGATCAACAGTTCCTGGTTCGGATAACAGTAGGTCGATGGAACTGACGAGGGCACGATGGTCCCGTTGACCAATACGTTCACCTTCCCAACATCCCAAACGGTGGTCCCACTGTTGGAAAGGGTCAGGTTCATTACCGACGTGGTAGCGTTGAGGTCGCACGATGATATCGATAGGTCCGTGTTGCGGATCTCCAGCAGCTCTTTTGAGAGCTCCTCCCTGGCACCCTTGAGATCATCGCCTGCGCTCTGGATCGAGGGAAGTGCCACGGAGATCCCAATTACGAATCCAAGCAGGATGACCCCAAATGCAACCGCGCCTCCAGTCGACATCACTCCCCCTCATTCCAGTATCCTCTTGATGTAGCCAAGAGATTCCACATGGTCGTCCGCGCCCATCTTCCAACTGGCCTTCTTTCCTTCCCTGTGAACGGGCGGAAAGCTCATCCCCCTGGCGACCCCTATGATCCTGTCCTGAAGGGGCTCGTCTATCCATCCAAGGTCAATATAATAGTCCAACACGGACTCCAGCCCCTCCTTTCCCACTCTCTCGACCAGGAAAAGGGCCCACTTGATGACAACCCCCTCTGAATCCAGATCGGGGCCCCACTCCTCCTCGTCGCCGAAGATCTCCGAGACCGGTTTGAACTCCTCGACCTCCTCCA
Source organism: Thermoplasmata archaeon (assembly GCA_023145185.1). GTDB lineage: Archaea > Thermoplasmatota > Penumbrarchaeia > Penumbrarchaeales > Penumbrarchaeaceae > JAGLEG01. The sequence goes on along the minus strand of JAGLEG010000458.1, from coordinate 519 downwards.
CCTCCTCGGGCTCGATACCCCTCTTCTTCTTGAGAGGGGGAATATCGATGAATGGGTTGATGTTGGCGGAGATCAGGTCGTAGAGGCCGGAGAGCTCGCTCACCGTGGTCTCCATGTCCTTCATGGTGTTCTTGAGCCCCTCAAGGCTGCGGACCAGATAGGATATCCGATCCATCTCGACCCTGAGGTCCATCACCTCGCTCTCGATAACGGACACCGTGTGCTTGATATCCTCCACCCGGTCCCTTGTCCTCTGCAGGTCATCCTCGATCTTGTAGATCTGCTGGGGGTTGCCGGCGACGTATGTGGTCTTGTCCCCTGATCCCCTTGATGGAGTGGGCTCCCGGGGGGCCCTCTCGGGCCCCTTCGGATCCTCTGTATGAGTGGGTTTGACCTTCCTACCGCTGACCATGGGAGGCCCTATGCTCACCTCGTACCTCTCTATGCCTCCTCCGTTGATCTCCTCTTCCTCGATCACGAATTCAACATTCGATCTCCTCTTTTTTTCTGGACCCATGC
>JAGLEG010000457.1 GCA_023145185.1 Thermoplasmata archaeon | reverse complement strand
GAAGCCTCACTTTGACACTCATCTGCATTTATATGTAAAAGTTAGGCTATATGTTCTACATATTCTCCTTCTTATCTTGATCGTAACTTCCCTCCCGCAATATCTTTCCAATTAGAAAGACCAGAGCGGCAAACGCGATGATCATTACAAAGCACCACGTCTCGGAAGATAGGTTCAACACCCCTCCGTTCACCTCCTCCCCTTCAAGTTCCCACACCAGCGGTTTCTCATCGTAGGATTCCGCAGACCCGTTGATCGGGTACCAATCGTCAACGAAACCGTCCCCATCCTTGTCGTCCCCCCTCCAATCGCTCCACATGTTGCCCCCGCCGAATTCCATGAACCACGAATTGTTCGTCCCGTAGTCGGAGGCCTGGTATCTGGAGAGATTCCTGAACTCGGTGGCATCATTGTTCCGATCGAATGTGTTGGCCCATATCGTGATGTTCTCAGAATTCCTTTTTAGGTGTATACCAACCTCGTTCCTCTCGATATTGTTCCCCGTAACAAGAATATTTGACCCCCAGTCAATGTAAATTCCATTCCCATTTTTTGTCAGATCATTACCGATGATCACACCATCGAAGGCGGAATTGATCAATATGCCCTGATATCTCTGATTCGTGATTGTATTGTCACTAATGATAAAATCACTACATGACTCCCCCAGTACAATACCTCGTCTCCCCCCAATGAGGATGGTGTTGTTATTAAAATATAGGCCGGATACTGATGCCAGCTCCACAGGATGGCCTCCTGTGTCCGAGATGTAATTGTCTATGAAAATAAGGTTCTCGACATTAATCAATAAGAATCCATTTGCATCTTGCATCCAATTCTTAAAGACCTTAACCGTTTTACATTGGAAGAATTCCACGCCAAGATATCTTCCATTCAAGATACTTCCTCCGAAGGAGATATTTTCGCACTCCTGGAAATCAAATCTCCCCTGTTCCATAAGTCCGGAGTTGTTATGGAATACTATGTCTGTTGATCTTTTAATTACCAATCCACCATAATCCCCGGATAGTTCGTTTCCTGTTATTTCTATTCTACTGGTATCAGTAATCTCAATTGAATAATCGACCGCGATCAAAGTATTGTTATATATCCGAATATCAGTGGTGTATTCAACTTCGATACCTATGTGCCCCCCATCGAACATACAGCCATCCACGATGTTCCGGTTTCCTCTATATATGGATATACCCCCACGATAGAATATGCTGTTTGAGATACGTATTCTTTCACTGTTATGGATGGAAACGCCATTAAGACCGTAATCACTGGTGATATTGAGGTCCTCGAATAACAGATCGCTTGAATGGAAGATCGTCAGGCCAAAAAAGAGCGAGAATCTGGATAGTTCCCTAAGGTCCAGATCGTGGAGGTCGAAGATGATCAACTGATATATTTGGCTCTCATGAAGGATTCTCGGGTCATATGTTCCCTTGATGAACATGATCGGTTGACCCTGTATTGTATTCTCGCACCCCAGTTCCAGGGCGGATAAGGATTCACCGTCCAGGTCAAGGCCGATATTTCCGTAATTGATCGAGTTGTTCAGAATCCGGTTGTAAAGGCAAACACCCTGTAAGTATACACCTCCGTAGTTAGAGCCTATTCTATTGTTCTTGATCAGGGTGTGATTTGAATCAGATACCCGTATTCCACCCCATACTCCAGTCATGTTGTTATCCTGTAATATAATATTATCAGATCGGCTGATGTAGGCATTTGAATAACCGTAATTTGACTCAATGGTGCAATTGGACATCTCGATCTGCTCGCAGGTCCTGATGTTGAGTTCGGTCCTGATCGAGGAGGCTGTACAATGGCTTATGATAATGCCCCTACATTCAGATAAGGAGAGGGAGGATCCTCCCAATTCCATATTCGTGTTAATGATAGAGATGTCATCACATTTCCACGCCTGAAACCCAATAATGGATGTGCTATCTTCTTCATTTCCAATCTTGAGACCGGAGATGTTCAATAGAATAATGTAACCGAGATCTCCGATGTATGTTTTTCCAGTGAGGTCCGTATCTCTGATAATGGAGGCCGTTTTGCCGTCTATTGTATTTCTTTCCATCCTCAGGCTTTCTATCTCCTCATAATCTCCTTCGATGGTTAATGTGTATTGCTCAAATTCATTATCGAACAATGATAGATTTTCACAGGAGATGAGATCCGCACTGCTATAACCGTTTCCGTAGAACTGATTATTCTGTAAAAGAATATCTCTCGATCCTGTGATCCAGGGGCCTGAGGTTGAAAAATTATTATCCGTTATCCTATGTCGGCCTCCTCCCTCTATAGTGAGATACATTCGCGAATTACTGGAGATTATAGCATCCCATGAATCTACGAGGTAGACGTATATCCTGTCATATGTAATATTGTTCCCACTTAAATTCAGATTATTGCAATCGAGGAATGTGAAACGTGTCCTTTGCATAGATGAGTGTTCCGTCAGGGTGACGTTGGTGCAATTTCTGAGGAATAGGTCCCAATCTGCATAAAGGTACTCCTCGATCTCGATATCCATAACTGTACCATCGAAAAAAGTGCAGTTCTTAAGGATCAGATGCAGTGAGGTGTTATCCAATCTAAATGCTGGCCTTCTATTATCTCCGTCGAAATGATGATCTGCAATAATTATCGGGTCCTCTCTGGTCCCCTCTCCTGGCCATTGAAAGAAAGACCCCGCCTGAAGCAGTTCATCGTCCCCCTGGATCCTGATATGCCTCTCCGTCAGGGAGAACTCAGCCCTTGTTTCCTCATCGACCAAAACCTCTTTCAGGTCAATATCATCATGTAGATCCACGGAAACCGTGGAGAGGCCCATGAGAAGTATGGACAGGAGGATGAGAACGGGTGCATACCTCAGTGTATCTCCTCCATAACATAGCCACCTTTTTCTCCTCGCCCCCAGTCTACATATCGCCTATCTGGCATTATTATGTTTCCCGGTATGGGTCATGATCCTTGAAACGTCAGGATGGAGGAAACCTATATCATCCACTCAAACGGATATATTCCCGGTGATAGATTGGATGATCGGCCTCTTATCGCGGTAATCGGAGCGGGAGACATCAATGAGGATGACCCCATATACGGGCTTGCGTTCGAACTGGGGAAAGCCCTGATAGATAACGGCTACCGCATAATCACGGGCGGTTACGGGGGGATTATGGAGGCCGCGTCCAGGGGCGGGAGGGAATCCGATAAACACAGTTCAGGTGACATCATAGGAATATTGCCCTCCAGATCAAGGGAAGGGGCAAATCCATTTATCGACATCGTCATCCCAAGCGGATTGGGGCTCATAAGGAACTCCGTTATTGCAAATTCAGATGCTGTTATCGCCGTCGGGGGAGGGGCGGGGACCCTCTCGGAGATGGCGTTCGCCTGGCAGTTCGGACGGCTTTTGATAGCTTACAGGGTGGAGGGATGGAGCGGAGAGTTGGCGGATAGACAGATCGACGGAAGGGAACGTGCGCCCAACGTTCAGAACGACAGGGTTTACGGAGTTGACGCCTCCGATGAGGTCCTGTTGATCCTCGCTAACCACCTCGAAGATTACAACTAAAAATGACACAAATCCAGAAATCAACATCTGTTTGGGGGACAAGATCCAGGCAGATCGGCCTGATCTGTGAAGGGGCCCTTCGTGGGGACCAAGGGCTGGATATAGTTAATTTCAGCTTGTTTCCATAGTGAAATACCACCTTTTATGAGATAAGGTTATAAATGAGCCCCACGATTCTACTTTATCCGTTCAACAGGAGTTGAGGATACTATAGGAGGCAACCAATATGGAAGCAAGATGCATGAAGTGTAAAAAACAGGTTGAGATGAAGGACGGCAAAGAGCAGATCATGAAGAACGGCATGAAGGCAATGAAGGGCGTCTGCCCGGTTTGCAGCACAACCGTTTTCAGGATCATAGGCAAAGCCTGAACATAGGACCCAGAATAGGCCGGAGATGGTCATCTCCGGCCTATCTCATATCCGTTAGATACGGTTTCTAACTTAGGGTTGGCCATCTTTCTTTTGGTATGAAAATCATAACCGCGCCGAATCGTTCTGATTTTCATGGCCCCGCACAACAATTTTGTTTTATTGACGGGCTGTTGTGCTGGGTTTCGAAGTCCCGTCGTTTAAGTTAAGTGTCGAAAGGGACTTACGAAAAACGATGATCTCATTTCCCCTTCTGAGTTATGAACCAGAGGTTCATGACCGTTTTTTCTCAAACTTTTTCATGACGATCACGATGATCGCCGTTAGGATTATCCCGCCGATTATCGGTATCGATATCATTATTATCTGACCCGACCGCTCCTCCCCCGTCTTCTCTTTTGATTCTATCCCCACGGTCATCCCCCTGGAGTTGATGGATCCAGGTTTCGTACAGCTTGCCCTGAGAACGATCTCCCCTTCCTGGGGGTCCCCTCCTTTTTGCAGGATCGTTATATTGACGAATCTCACCTCCCAGAAATCCAGGACCAATCTCTCTTCCTCAAGGACCACTTCCACGTTGGGAGGCGCCGACACGACCTCAAGCGTGATGATATCGTCGTCGTTACCTCTGTTCTTCACCTCCAATCTACCTTCCAGCTTCTCGTCGATCACGAGTCTGGAGGGGTCGTCAAGGACATAAGGCTCCAGAAGGACCCTTCCATACGACGTCACCTCAATGGATGAATACGAGGGTTTGGCCTCACCGGACTGTCTGCTTGCTGGATAGTTCCAGAAGGCCCTGACGGAGATATTGATGATCTCTCCCGCGGGGACCACCGGTCTGCTGGGGGTGTAAAAACAGTTGAACTGCGTCTCCCTGTTCTCACTGTTGAAAAAATAGTGGATCGACTCCGAGGGGGTCCAGGAATGAGATTCAAAGAAGACATCCACGTAGCAGTTTAAACTGTCCGGGGCCATCTCGGGGAGATCACAGATGATCGTTCCCGTAACCTCAACGGATAGAACGACATCCGGTTCAGCCGTTGTATAGAACACCTCCTGAAAGAAGTAGAGGGTGATCTCCGGGTCAGCATATTCCGCCCTGGTCTCCTCCGCCTCCTCCCCGGAGCCGGGGACGATCAATGGTGAGATCAGCAGGATCAATATTGAGAACACAAGCATCGCAAAGGATGTCAAAGGTCCCTTGACCGGATACCTCTCCATGAAAATTGTATGGAGCTATGAGTTCATATCACTTTTCACGGGATCATAGGGCACCCAGTATCCTGTCGATGTTCCTGGATATGATCAGCTTCTGGACCTCGGGGGCCCCCTCGCCAACAAGGGCGACGTGCGCATCCATGATGTATGCTGATACTTTCTGCCCGTCCATCGCCCCCCTCGCCCCGAACACAAGGGCAGACCACTGCGCGATCTTCATCCCCTCCTCCGTCGTGAACAGCTTTGCCATGGAGGCGTTGTGGAGGAAATCCTCTCCTGAATCCGAGAGGAATGCCGCCTTCTGGATCATCAGCCATCCGGCCTCGAGCATAGTGATCCTCTCCGCGAACTCCGAGGCCTTCAGATCGTGCTCGAAGATGGTCTTTCCGAATATCTTCCGCTTTCTGGAGTAATTGTACGCCTCCTTGAACGCCCCCAGTGATGTCCCGAACGCAAGGGCTGCAAGCCCTATCCTGCTGGAGTTGAACACCTCCATAAGCTGGTAGAATCCCCTGTTCCGTTCTCCCCGAAGGTTCTCCTTCGGCACCTTCACGTTCTCGAATATCAGCGAGGAGAGGTGGGATTCGATCCAGCCGTGCTTCTTCATCCTGATCCGGGTGAGGCCCGGAAGGTCCCCATCGACGATGAACATCGATATCCCCCTGTGGTTCTTCTCCGCATCACGGTCGGTGATCGCCGTGACGACGATGGCATCCGCGATGTCCCCGTTGGTGATGAACACCTTCCTTCCGTTCAGCAGATAGTGATCCCCTTTATCCTCCGCCCTCAGGGAGATGCCCGCCGCATCGGAGCCGGTTCCCGGCTCGGTGTTGGCGATGGCCATGATAATATCCCCCTTGATCGCAGGTAAAAGGTACTTCTCCCTCTGCTTGTCGTTCACGAAGGAGGCCAGCGCCTTGTTGCCCAGCTGTCCCTGGACGAAGGCCGCTATCGACAGGCCTCCAGAGAGCTGGGAGAGCTCCCTGTACGTGTGGACGTTCCACTGCCAGGGGATCTGGGTGACCACTCCATCTTCCATTCTGTATCCAAGCAGGCTCGCATCCCCCATGATCTTGAAGAACTCCCTGGGAGTTGTATTGGCCTTCTTCCACTCAGGGTACAGGAGTGATATCGGCTCATCAAGGGTGGCCTTCAGCTCCTTTACAAACTGTTTCTCGCCTTCCGTCTGTTTAAAATCCACACGCTCACCGTGGTTGGGACCGGTGATTGTCAATATATAACCATCCCCGAAATCTCATGGTCTTTTGTTAGTTTCCGTTTTCTTGCTACCGGCTTTCACCTTCTTTTTCTCCCCTTTCATCTTTGTTTTCATCTTGACCTCATCCTTTGGGATCTTGTATGGACGTGCACCAATTACAAGGAAATAAACGGCGAGGAATACGATCAGGATCTGCAAGGGGACGAAGTAGAATCCCAGGTACGAACGGTCCCGGTCCTTCATCCAGTCCACCCTGACGTCGATCACGTCCGTGATCGGGTAGAGGTCCCAGGACTCCGCACTCCCGTGGATGGGATACGGCTCATCGACGATATTATCGCCGTTGAAGTTAGGCGAGGTCCAGTCGCTCCATCTGTTTCCTACGCCCTCGGCGGAGTACCAGGTGTTATTGGTCCCGTCGTCTACCACCTGATAATTCTTCTCGTTGTAGTCCTCCTGGGACCCATGGTTCTGGTAAAAAGTATTGTTCCAGATGGTGTTGTTGGATGAGGTGGATGAGCCCCAGGTAGTCGTTGTCTTCACGATCTCTACTGCAATTTTCTGGTTCCACTGAAAGAGGTTTCCACTGATCGAGTTGTTGTTAGAGTTGTAAAGGGTCAATCCTTTTTGATTTCGAAAGAAGGTGTTGTCCTGGATCACGTTGTTATTGCAATCAGCAAGGTAAATGCCCATTCGTGAATTTTCGGGGAAGGAACAACCCATGATGATACAATGGCTCGATCGGTAAAGTGAGATCCCCTGGACCTCCAATGCACCGTTACTGTTGACTATGTCATTCCCATCGATGATCGATCCTCTGGAATCAATGATGAAGATCCCATGGAATTCCTCTGAATCGATCACATTACCGCTGAAGGTTCCATTTCTCCAATTACTGATATCCACCCTGGTCTTACGGCCGGACAACTTATTATTCTGGATGGTGAAGTTGCCGGACCAATAGGTGGTAATGGCCTTTCCGAAGCCGTCCAGCTGGTTTTCTTCAATACGTATTTCAGAGCAATCTTTGATATCGATCCCAACACCCGGTCCCGTGAGGTTATTTTCATTGAGAGTTATTCTTGAACAGCCATTTGCAATAAGCCCATTTTGGCTCTCTATTTGATTTTTTGAGATTAATATATCTCGGCTTTCATATATCTCCATCGCCATGTGAGAATCGAAATAATTTCCCTCTACGACGATGTCCCGGGAATCTTTAATTCCAAGCGTCCTGGTATGTCCTGGCACTGTATTGAATATATTGTTTCGGATCTGGATGTCATCAGATGTCTCTATCTCTATCCGGGATTCGATCATGGCATTGTCTTCGATATTGATCTCCCTGCAATTGGTAACTTTTATTCCGATAGGTTGAACGTAATCATACTTGCCAGGATCCGGTTTCCCAAGGAATTTGGTATCAAAAACTTCGATGTTATCGCAATCAAGA
>JAGLEG010000456.1 GCA_023145185.1 Thermoplasmata archaeon | reverse complement strand
AACAGGAGCCCAGGCAGGGAAAAGCCCTTTCCTGCAAGGAGTTTTCCACACACCTTCTCTATCGCCTCGGTGGGGACCTCCGTGGCTCCGATATGCTGTGTTATCTTCCCGGCCTCACGGTCCACCACAGCGCCTCCCCTGATCCTGTCCAGGAACGTGGTCTTGCCATGGTCCACATGGCCCAGAACGGAGACGATGGGCTGTCTGATGTACATGATCGGTACCCCCGGAGAAGGAGCGATAGGGGGAGGTGTTATAATAATCTTCCAAGGAACTGGAAATATTGATCATCAGGCGGGCGGTATTTCCAACCCTCTGACCATGGTGAGATTATAAGAAATTATTTGTACGAGATAAAAACCTCTCGTTATATCTGATAATATCCATAATAATCAGGGGAAGATCGCTTTCTCCGTAATGGATGTTGCATTCCTTGTTGGAGGGAAGATCATGTTGGGAAGGTCTCGATCGCTTAGATGCCTGCTTACCGCCTTGCTTATGGTAATATTGACCCTTTTTTCAGCCTATTCAACGGAGGCAGAGGAGGAGGTGGGATCACTGGTCGTGGCGTCCATACCCGGAGCCACCTACATGACCGGCACCTGGTACGTTAACGATACTCAGAACAGATCTAACGAGGTGATAGTTCTATCAGGCATGCTGAGGATCAACAACGGTGGAGAGCTCAACCTCAGGAATGTCACGCTCATGATGAACTGTACCGCATCCAACGGCCAGTACGGGATCTACGTGTATGGTAAGCTCAACGTCACGGACGGGGATGGAGATCCTTCAACAACTCATGACAGGTCAAATATCACCGACAGCCCCTACGATGCTGATAACCTGACCGCCGGCTTCGATTACAGGTATACGTTCTATGTCTCCTCCAGCGAGAACTTCGTGATCAATAACTCGATAATAAGGGAGTGCGGATACAGCACATCAACCACCTCGGCGGGATTGTATATCTACAACACGGATGAGGCCAGCCTGCAGAACAATACCATCGAGAACTGCTTCATGGGGGCATATCTCTCATATTCTGATGGATACCGGATCATCAATAACACGTTCCGGAACTGCAATAATATCGGGATCAACATGAAGAACTGGTGCGATCACGGGGTGATCGCGGATAACGATTTCATTCATAACGATGCGGGGATGTATGTCTACAGCAGACGGTCGGTGATCAGGGGGAATCAGATAATAAAAAATTCCAATATCTACACCTCTCCACCTGAATACCACAAACACGGCATGGCCCTGAGATTGGAATATTCGGAGGTGTTCAACAACACACTCAGGGGGAATGGCGGATACAACTGGTGCTTGAACCTGTACCTGACCCAATCCAACTATGTTCGAGTTCACCATAACGATATTGTGGAACACGATCCCATCAGCACAGCATACTCATCAGCATACGTTGCTTATTCGAAGAACATAATGATCGATAACAACACCATCTCCAAGAACAAAGGACACGGTCTCATTATCATATTGACATCCACATATAACAACATCCATGTGGTCGATAATGATTTTATTATGAATGGAGGGAGAGCCATATATGTCCAGGGACAGGCAGATGCCAGCACACCATATTCCATCATCGGCAACCAGTTAATCGACAATGATGATTTTGGCATCTACATCCACACGTCCAGAGGACACCAGATAAGCAACAATACCATTACATCCACGATATCCGGAAGCTATGGTGTATATGCTTCGGAGATAGATGGGGGAGATTTCTCGAACAACACCTTGAGCAACCAGGCCTATGATATCTATGCCGGCTCATCCTCGAGTTCTCTGACCAGGTTTGAGGTGACCAACTGCGACTTTGGCACTGTAGCACTGGGAAGCTGGATCTATGATCCGAGGATTATCGTCTATAACTACCTCCAGGTCAACGTGACCGACGATAATGGGGCCGTACCATTTTCCGATATCGAGGTGAGGGATATCGGTAATGAACTGGCATATTCCGGCCTCACCAACGGATATGGAAAAGCTCCCTTCATCAAATTGGAACATGGAACTGTATACTATGATAGTGCGGTCATGAGCTGGTCATCCGAAGGGCCTTACAATATCTCGTGTACCTCGGACGGTACAACCTCATATGGCGATGAAGATCCTTACATGAACCAGACCACCTGGGTCGATATCACCTTCGATCTCGATCTTCCACCAGACCCTCCAAGGAACCTGATCGCATTCTCCCACAATGAGGACATCAACCTGTCGTGGGAGGCGAGCTCCTCGTCAGATATCGATCATTATCTGATCTATCGAAATGACAGCTCCGGAGATTGGGTGCTCCGATATAATACGACAACAAATGCTGCGACGAAGCTGGATACGGCCTATGTGGATGTCGATGCTGCTTCAGATTGGTATCCTTATACCTATATGGTCAAGGGGGTAGACGCGAAATATCAGAGGTCTATCCCATCCAATAACGCCACGTGCGGGGATTGGGTGGTCTCATCCACCCTTACTGTTGCCGACACCGCATTGATCCTCCATGGTGACCTGATCATCACCTCAACAGGGGAGCTGACCCTGAACAACGTCAAGATCAGGTTCAACTGCAGTGAAGATGGGGAATACGGACTGCTGGCCATGGAGGGAAGCACCCTGGTGATCTCTGATGGGGACGATGACCCTTCAACACCTGTGGATAGGTCGGAGATCTCCTCGCTCAACGAGGAGAACAGCATCTTTTTCATTGTGGGATCCACCTCATTTGTTTTGGAGAACAGCGCCCTGATGGATTGTGGATACTACCGCTGGGGAATGGATTGGGATACCTATCAATCCAGCCTGATCGTCTTCGATAAGAACAAGGTATTGATGGGGCCCTATCTCTCAGGTGATGAGGCTGAGGTCGTTAACAATACATTTTTCAACTGCTACATCTCACTGTTCCTTGAGGGATGTGAGAACTCAACAGTTGCGGACAATACGTTCTCGAACGAGACCTTCGGCATCTATTCAGCTTATGGAAAATACAATGATCTCAATCGGAATTATATGAAGAACACAACGGATATCGGGATCTTCATTCTGGACGAATCCAACTCCACAATTTCCGGAAATAACATCACCAACATCTCCTCACCAAACTACGGTATCATTTTATATGGATCCCGTGCAGGCTGGAATGAGGTCAGTTCAAATCATGTGACCAGTGTGGAGAGGGGCATCTTCCTTGATGAGGCGGGCTCCAACAATGACCTGTTGAAGAACGTGATATCCAACTGTGAGATCGGCATCAGGATCGAGTATTCTTTCCATACCAGTTCCCGAGGTAACGTGCTTGTTGACAATGTGGATTATGGGATGTACCTCTACAATTCCCTGTATGCAGACCTCTCTGCCGACAGGGTCTATGGCTCCGGTATAGGCGTATATCTACGCTACTCGGACTATGCGAACGTATCTGACCTGACGATACTGAACACGGTCTACACCGGCCTGTATGTCAATTACTGCGATCATGTGGAATTGAGCAAT
>JAGLEG010000455.1 GCA_023145185.1 Thermoplasmata archaeon | reverse complement strand
ACGCCCATACGATAGGCGCAGGTCCGTTTATCGTCATGGATGTGGTGATCTTGTCCACCGGGATATCCTTGAAGAGAAGCTCCATGTCCTTGAGGGATGATATCGCAACCCCGCACTTCCCGAACTCTCCTCTTGCAAGCGGGTGATCGGTATCGTAACCGTAGAGTGTGGGATAGTCAAATGCCACGCTGAGGCCGGTCTCCCCGTGCTCAAGGAGGTACTTGTACCTCAGATTGGTCTCCTCCGCCGTCCCGAACCCCGCGAACTGGCGCATGGTCCACGTCCTCCCACGGTACATCGTCGAATGGATCCCGCGGAGGTAGGGGAACTCGCCGGGATTTCCAGACCTCCTCTCGTAGTCGAAGTCGCCGATATCCGCCGGAGTATATAGTGGACCAATTTCGGTCCAGGAGAGGTTATCGAACCTCTTCAACCTCTCCGGCCTCTTCTCGATAAGTGGCCTGTATATCTCCTCGTCCCACTTCTTCCTGCGATCTTCGATCCTCTTGATCTCCTTCTCATCGTACATGGTTCTCCCCCCCTTTAGAATTCTATCCCTTTTCTGGCCTGGACGCCCACCTGGTAAGGGTGCTTTATCTCGAGCATCTCGGTCACCAGATCGGCCGCCTTCACTATTTCGGGATGTGCGGACCGTCCCGTGAGCACGAGCTCCATGTGGTCCGGCCTGGCACCGATGAGATCGATGACCTCGCCCAGCGGGATGAGGCCAAAGTCCACGGCCACGTTTATCTCGTCCAGGATCACCACGTCGTGCTCTCCCCTCTTGACGATCTCTTTCGCATGCTCGAAGCCCGCCCTGGCGAGGTCGATATCTATCCTCTCGGGGCTCTCCTTCGAGACGAACTCATCGCGGCCGTGCTGGACAATGGTGAAATTGGGTAGAAGATCGATGGAATCGATCTCGCTGTACCTTCTTCCCTTCATGAACTGGATCATGTGGACCTTCATCCCGTTGCCGTGCGCTCTCAGGCCCAGGCCCAGCGACGCGGTGGTCTTTCCCTTGCCCGGTCCGGTGTAAACCTGGACGCACCCTTTTTGTGAAGACATTCGAACTTCGGATAGCCCATAGGCCGATATATTTCTTTCTCAAGGACGGGATCTCTGCCCCATCGGAATATCCTATAGAAAGATTTATGATTTTAAATCTGGTTTGGGGGGCCCATGAAGCTGGAAATGAGTGAAGAACAGGTGATGATCCGCAACATGATAAGGGAGTTCGCCGAGAAGGAGATCGCCCCCCTGGCCGCGGAGCTGGACGAGAAAGAGATCTACCCGGCCGAGACCCTGAAGAAACTGGCCGCACTGGGAATACTGGGAACGATCATCCCCACCGAGTACGGTGGCGCCGGACTGGACAACGTCACCTACGCCATGGTCATCGAGGAGATATCGAGGAAATGCGCCTCCACCGGAGTTGTAACATCGGTCCACAACTCCCTGACCGCCTGGCCGTTGATCAAGTACGGGACCGAGGAGCAGAAGAAGAAATATCTCCCCATCCTCGCCTCGGGGGAGAAGATAGGCGCGTTCGGCGGCACGGAGGCGAACGCCGGCACCGATCTTGGGGCAATGGCCACAACTGCGGTCCTGAAAGATGACAAGTACATCATCAATGGAAGCAAGATGTTCATCACATCCGGGCCCAGGGCGGGCATCATAATCGTCTTTGCGGTCACCGACAAGGAGGCTGGAGCCAGGGGCATCAGCGCCTTCATCGTCGAGGATACGTTCAAGGGTAACAGCGCCGGCCCGCCCATAGAGAAGATGGGGATCAGGGGCTCTCTCACATCAGAGCTGATATTCGAGGATATGGAGGTGCCCAAGGAGAACCTGCTGGGCAAGGAGGGCGCGGGTTTCAAGATCGCCCTGTCCACCCTCGACGGGGGCAGGATCGGCATCGCCTCACAGGCAGTGGGCATCGCCCAGGCTGCCCTGGACGAGTCGGTCGAGTACGCCATGCAGAGGCAGCAGTTCGGAAAGCCCATCGCCAAATTCCAGGCGATCCAGTGGATGATCGCAGAGATGGCCACCAAGGTGGAGGCTGCAAGGTACCTCGTCTACCATGCATCGTACAAGAAGGACCTGGGGGGGAGGTTCTCAAAGGAGGCCGCGATGGCGAAGCTGTTCGCATCGGAGACCGCTGGGGAGGTCACGTCCATGGCCGTTCAGGTTCACGGTGGCTACGGCTATACGAGGGAGTACACGGTGGAGAGGCTTTTCAGGGATGCCAAGATCACGGAACTATACGAGGGCACATCCGAGGTGATGAAAATGGTCATCGCCGGGAGCCTTCTGAGGTAAGATCATGATAAAGCCCCCACGGGGGCACGAGGAAAAAAGGATAAAGAGATGAAGTGGTGTTTACCCATGAATATAATAGTATGTGCAAAACAGGTCGTGGACGTCTCCGAGGTGAAGGTGGACCCCTCGACCAACAAGCCCGTTCTAACGGGCATACCCAAGAAGATAAGCGATATAGACAAGAATGCCGTGGAGGAGGCGATCAAGATCAAGGAGAAGATCGGGTCCGGCAAGATCACCACCATCACGGTTGGCCCTCCTGACGCAAAGGAGAAGATCAAGGAGCTTCTCGCCATGGGGGTAGATGAGGGCATTTTGATACCCGCTCCCGAGGAGTTCGATTATCACGTCGTATCCTCCCTCCTCGCCGGCGCCATCGAGAAGATCGGCGAGTATGACCTGATACTGTGCGGAGAGGCGTCCATCGACATGTTCTCGGGCCAGATGGGGCCCAGGATCGCCGGGATACTGAACATCCCCCAGATCACCTATGCCCTGAAGACCGATGCATCGGACGACAGGATAGTGGCCGAGCGGAACCTGGGCGATAAGATGGTTACCACCGAATCCACATATCCGGCCCTTGTGACGGTCACCAAGGAGATCAACGAGCCCAGGCTTCCCAGCCTGATGCAGATCCTGGGAGCAGCCAGAAAACCGATCCACGACTGGACAGCTGAGGACGTGGGAAAGGCGGGGCTCTCCGCGATGACCAGGACGCTTGATGTCAAAGGGGTCCCTATGGAGAGGAAGAACATCAACTTCGAGGAGGACCTGGACGAGGCCGTGCCGAAGATGGTGGAAATGCTTGCAAAGGATGGGGTGCTCAACTGAGGTGGTTATGATGGTGCTTGTATATTCCGATAATGAGAAATTGACGAGGGAGCTCCTGGCGAAGGGCAGGGAGCTGGCAGACGCGCTTGGAAAGAAGGTTACCGCAGTGGTGATCGGACCTGGAGACGCCGCCGATGAGATGATAAAATTCGGTGCGGATAAGGTGATCGTTGCCGAAGGGGGCCCAGAGACCTTCAAGGCCGAGGAGTACGCCGATATCCTCGCCGGGGCCATCGAGGAGGCCGGGTCCAATATCGTCCTGATAGGATCGACCAAGGCTGGAAAGGAGCTCGCATCGAGGCTGGGTGGAAAGATAGGGGCCGGATGCATAATCGACTGCAACAGGGTATACCTCGATTCTGGAGAGCTCACGGTTGAAAGGGTGGTCTACAGCGGGAACGCGGTATCCGTGGAGAGGTTCAACTCCGAGGTGAAGATCGCAACGGTACCCTGCAAGGCCTTCGACCCCCTTGAGAAGGACGATGGAAGGAGCGGCGAGGTGGAGAAAAAGACCTACCAGGTCGGCGAATATGCGTCGATCGTTGCCAGGGTCCAGGAGATGGTCAGCCAGGGCGTGAACGTCGAGGATGCACAGATCATCATCGCGGCGGGCAGGGGCCTCAAGAACAGGGAGGACCTCAAGATGATAGAGGAGCTGGCCGAGGTCATCAACGGCCACACCCTGGGCTGCTCCAGGCCGATAGCCGCAGACCTGAAGTGGCTCTCGGAGGACAACTGGATAGGCCTGTCTGGACACAAGGTCAAGCCGAAGCTCTACATAGCCTGCGGCATCTCGGGGCAGATCCAGCACATCGCGGGGATGAGGGATTCCTCGATAATCGTGGCGATAAACAAGGACGCGGACGCGCCGATATTCAAATCCGCGGACTACGGGATAGTGGGGGACCTCTACAAGGTGGTCCCAAGGCTTATTGAAGAGCTCAAGAAGCAGTGATGAAATGGACTATCGGAGGGGGCAGAGACCTGATCCGCCCCCCAAAGTATCTATTGTTTTTTGGAGGGGATGATATTTAAAGCGCACCCCTTATATGTCTGTCCAGTTCGAAAACAGTTATATCCAAAATCCCCATTAGGTCCAACCGAATGTCCATTACAGATCTTACTTCCATGGCTGAAACCCAGCTGGGCAGCAAAAAAGAGATCAATGAAAGGCTTTTAAAGATAATAGACGAGGTGGCTGATTCGTGCTATCAATGTGCAAAATGCACATCTGGATGCGAGGCCCACAAGCTCCTTGAGCTGGAGCCCCACAAGATCGTCGCCCTTCTTAAAAGAGGTCTGATCGATGAGATGGTTAACTCGGATATCATCTGGACCTGCATGAGCTGTTTCAAGTGCAGGGAGAGATGCCCCCAGAACGTCTCCCCCGTCGACATACTCTTCACGCTGAAGAACCTGGCAGTGGCGAACGGACAGCAGGTTCCAGGAGCATACACGGCATGGCTCCAATCGATAATGACCATGGGGCTCCTTCAGGATGTTCAGGAGGTCCCTTTGGGCGATGGAAAGGTGCTGAAGAGGGAGGACCTGGGGCTTCCCGAACTCTCGAAACCCATGGACGCGGCCATGTTCCAGATGGCCTTTGCCGGTGTGGCCATGGAGAAGATGTGAGGCGGTCGTTATGAGCACATTTTCCCTCTATCCCGGATGTCTAATGCCCACAGAACAGTACGCCTACGAGCTCTCCCTCAGGGAGGTGCTGTCCCACCTCGATGTTAAGCTGATCGACCTGAAGAACCTCTCCTGCTGCGGGGAACCCATGAAGTCAGTGAACCAGTTCCTGACCCTCTATCTCTCCGCGCGGAACATAGCGATAGCCGAGAAGGAGGGAAATGACCTCCTGGTTCCATGCCCCATGTGCCACTTCGCCCTGAGCGAGACAAAGCATGTGTTGAGCAAGGACAGGGGGCTTCGCACCAAGGTCAACCAGAAGCTGGAGGCGGAGTCCCTTACCTACATCGGCGATATCGAGATCCTCCACACGGTGGACCTACTTCACGACAGGATCGGATTGGACCGGATCAAGGAGGCCGTCAAGAAGCCCCTTGAGGGCCTCAACCTGGCCCCCCATTACGGATGCCACCTTCACAGGCCCAGCGACATCGGAAGGCCCACGAACGCGGAGAACCCTCAGAAGATGGA
>JAGLEG010000454.1 GCA_023145185.1 Thermoplasmata archaeon | reverse complement strand
TGGATCTCTATTACATAGGCATCTCTTGGGGGTACTATATCTCAAGTACAGCACCTCCGACCAGACCTCCCTTCGAGCTGGAGTACGATCTAACGGTGGACACCTCTGTCAGGCAGGATAATGACGAGCAATCGAACGACATGTCCAACGCCCGGCTGGAAGCCCCGCCCGTAAGCGGGAAGGTGGACTCCATGTACGACCAGGTGGACTGGGTGAAGGTCCAGGGGGCCGATCCGGATATGCTGTGGAACATGACCATCACGGTCAGGAGGGACCGCACGTTCATCGGGGCGTCGGGCGGGGCCTGGTGGGGCGACAACTGGATGAACGTTTTCATAATCTGGAGGGGTCCGGGTGAGGATGGGGCCTTCAACACGCTGGATGACGAGTGGTTACACGCTCACCGGATCCTGTCACACTATCTGGTCGGGGGCATCTTCGTGGGTGGTGAGTTCCAGACCTTCGAGGGGATCCTTGAGAACACCTGGACGGATGCGGCCCCATCCGATCGGCAGGTCTATATCGGGCTCCTGGGCGAGGCGGTGGATATCGAGGTGCAGGACGATGCGTGGACAGGGGTATATTCGAGGTACAACACCTGGAGGTCCATATCGGAATACACGATAGAGGTCTCCATCATCGAGGAGCAGCCGAACAGCCCCCCGGAGATGATAGATATGGCGGTCTCCTCGGATCACTCGCAGAGCGCAACAGGAGGCCATCTGGCCTCCATATTCGATATAAGCGTCACATACATCGATGAGGATAACGATCCTCCAGGAGGAGTATACCTTAATCTGGATCCCGCGATATCCATGGATATCCTCAATATAACGGCCGTGGAGTACCAGGACGATCCGTTTGATACGAACTACCAAGATGGGAAGGTCTACAGGGTGACCCTCACAGGAGAGGAGATGGGGGACGATCCGGGCATTCACGACATACTGGCGTACTGCATCGATTCCGCCCAGGAGACGTCCATCAGAAGGCCGATGTGGTCCCTGAACCTGTACCTGAACAACACCCTGGAGGTGTGGGATGACCTGCCCATCTCCCGGGTCCAGTATCAGGTCATCCCCTCCATGGCGGAGGACTCCAGCCCTGTCGAGGTCCAGCTGATGGAGCTTGCAGGTGAGGGGCTCTTCAACGATCCGGAGAACG
>JAGLEG010000453.1 GCA_023145185.1 Thermoplasmata archaeon | reverse complement strand
GCGATCGTCGTGATGACGTTCATGGTGCTTCCCATTGTGGTGAGCATCTCGGATGATGCCATGAAAGCCGTCCCAAGACATATGAGAGAGGCAAGCCTCGCCATGGGGGCAACGAAATGGGAGACGTCTATCAAGGTAGTGGTGCCTGCAGCCTCCAGCGGGATCGCGGCCTCGCTCATGCTGGGGTTGGCAAGGGCCATAGGAGAGACCATGGTGGTGGCGCTGGCCGCCGGGCAGAAGGCGAACGTCGGCCTGAACCCATTGCAGTCGGTCCTCACCATGACCGGCTTCATCGCATCCGTCGCCACTGGCGACATACCTCCGGGGACCGCTGCTGTGGAGGCTGCTTTCGCCGTGGGGCTCTATCTCTTCGTACTCACCTTCATCATTAACAGGATAGCCGGGCGCATCGTCCTGAGGATCAAGAGAGGGGGGAGGGCAAGGAAGGGAGTGTCAAAATACAACCTGATCGGCCGGGCGCTGGAAGAGAGGAACAGGAGGAAGATCGCCAGGATGATCCATGAGAAGGAGGGGAGGGATAAGGCCCGGAAGGGGAAGAGGCATTCCTACTACGAGGAGGAGGGGCAGATGCGGCGATTGAGATGGAGGCATATCGTCGGGAGGTTGGGGGTTGGGATGACAATGAGCAGCCTCGCCCTCGCCGTGATATTTCTGATGGTCCTGCTCGTTAGGACCTTTCTTCAGGGATATGGGGGCATCACCTGGAACTTCCTCACAGGCGTGCCGGGTTGGAGGCCGGAGGATGCAAGCATCTATCCCGCGCTGGTCGGGTCGGTCTTTCTGATGGTATTGACGATGATCATGGCGGTTCCGATAGGGGTCGGGACAGCCGTCTATTTCAACGAGATCGCACCTGATACGAGGTATACCCGTTTTCTCCGGAACCTGATCCAGAACCTTGCAGGGGTTCCATCGATAGTGTTCGGCCTGGTGGGGTTGGCTATCTTTGTCAGGATGTTCGAGTTCGGGCCCAGCCTGCTGGCGGGGAGCTTGACCCTTGCGCTCATGGTCCTCCCGATCATCGTCGTGTCATCGGAGGAGGCTTTGAGATCCGTTCCGATAAGCTTTCGTGAGGCGGCGAGGGGCATGGGGGCCACCAGATGGCAGACCGTCAGGCATCACGTGCTGCCAAATGCGGTGCCCGGGATCATAACAGGTTCCATCCTCGCCCTCTCAAGGGCGATCGGGGAGACGGCCCCACTCCTGTTCATAGGCGGGATGTTCTCAAAGGCCATACCGAATGAGCTCACGGACAGCTTCGTTGCTCTTCCGCTTCTCATTTTCAACTGGTCGACGGACGCGAACCCTGACTTCGTCGAGGTCGCAGCCAGCACGATCCTGGTCCTGCTGGGCATACTGCTTGCGATGAACGGCGTTGCAATATTCATCAGATACAGATCACAGGCGAGGAGGAGATGGTGATGTTCTCCATGAAGGTAAGAAGGTCAGCTAGAATGATCGAAAAGGCGCCCGTTATTGGTTCCATTAACGGGGCCAGGGAGGGGAGCAGGAACGACATCGTGCTTGAATCCGTGAATATCTACTACTCGGGAGTTCAGGCGATCAAGAACGTCAGTATCAGGATACCGGAGAAGAAAGTCACGGCCTTCATAGGGCCTTCCGGCTGTGGAAAGTCCACCCTCCTTCG
>JAGLEG010000452.1 GCA_023145185.1 Thermoplasmata archaeon | reverse complement strand
CGTGAAAACCTCTCCCGTCTCGTATGAGTCTGCGACGCCGTCCTCCAGTATCATCGGGTGTGGGTCTATCCCGTCCACGGTCAATGTGATATATTCCGGAGCGTCCCCCTCAGGGTCGCTGTATGTGACCTGGTATGAGAACATTGTATTCGTGTCGCCGGAGGAGGGTGTGACGGAAGCACCAGTCAGCTCTGGTGGATAGTTCGATATTATCACTTCCGTGGTATCCGTGTTGGAATCGCTGACCGCAGGGGAGTAATGATATGGGTCCATTGATGCCGTGACCCTCAAGGTTTCGGCTCCTCCGGCGGTTCCCTTTACGGAAAAGGTAAACGTGTTGGACCAGGTGTAAGGCGCTGAAGATCCGGCCACCACCTGGTTGTTCAGAACCTGTGAGGATGGGACAGAGGTCTTGCCGTTGAGAGAAGCGATCGATGCGGTTATCTTGAAACCGGTCCAGGATGAAGAGGAGTGGGAGGCGGCCACCTCCACCAGTGCTGTTACGTCTACGGTATCTCCCTTGTCGATCTGGGTCGGAGCGCCTACCGACTTGACCTCGACCGTCTGATAATAGGAGCTGGAATGGCAACTGTTGCAGTTGGCGGAGGCTTTCCTCGTCCCGGGGGTGAGCGAATAGGCCCCAATTCCCCCGATGACCAGAATGAACAGGAGAGAAACGACGATGAAAAGGGTTCTTTCAGGGCCCGTAATAAAACCCGATGAAGAAGATATCCTTTTTCTCAGTAGACCACCCCAAGCACCTTCTCTCAAATGCTCGATCATAGTTAAGATTAATGGTATTTATGGATTGGTTCCAGAATTACCTTGAAATTATTGGAAATAAATCATGAGGTTTTTTATTTTAAGTTTAAACACTGCTCAGCTCTTCGTTTAGATTTCCTGTTAAGCTGAAATATTGCTTACCTCTTAAGCAGGAAAATCTTTGACTAATCAGAGATTAGTCAGGTGGTATGAAAATTTGAACAGTAATCAAACAAATAGTTTTCATAGCCCCGAACAATTGATAAAAATCACACAGCCAATTGTTCTGGGTTTTAATTTAGGTTTTAACATTGTTCAGCTCTTAAATTAAAAAAAAAAACGGGACAGGGGTCTCCCCCTGTCCCTGAGAGTTCATATCCGATGCTCAGATCATCTTCTTTGACTTGAGCAGTATCGCCGCGCCCACGAGGATCACCACAAGAAGCAGCATGATCAGCATCGTGCTCACGACCGGGTAGTCGTTCACAACAGCCACGACCAGGTTGCCTCCTGCGACATCAACGGTCCTCTCGATCTCGTTGTTGTTGCCGGACCCGCCGTGTGCGGACTCATCCCTGCTCTCTATCACGGTGTTGTCAGGATCTATGACGATCTTGACCTCGTGCGTGCCGGCCTCTGCGACCCATGAGAATATTACCGTCTTCTCATCACCGCTCTCGTTCTTGACCGTCCTGAGCGTCGTGGTCTTCTTCTCCACGCCGTCTATGACGAGCTGGACATCAACGTTCTCCGCGGGAATGTCCCCGGAGTTCTTCACCTTGACGATGATGGTCAACACATCTCCGACCGTCGCATCGCTTCCTCTTGCGGAGGTTCCACCAGAGAACTCGATATCGCCCACGAACTCCAGGTCCGGGAAGAGGACGGTCACATTGAATATCACCGTCTCCCAGTCGTTGGGTCCGCCGAGGCCGCGTCCGGAGATCACCACAGGGTTCACCTTCTCACCGATCTCGTTTGGCGGGGCCTTGAGCACGAGATGTACCCATGCTACCATACCCTTGTCAAGGACCAGTCTTATCTCCCGGACTTCCTCAACGGCGCCTCCATCCGTGGTCGTGTAGTTTGGTGTGTAGTACACGTCATCCCAAACATTTGACACCGGTATCGGGTCGTGGAAGTTGTAGGTCCGGATGTTCTGGGTGAAGTCGGGTGTGTTCGCCACAGCGACGAACTTACCCTCCCAGCCATCGTAGAGGGACATCATCGCATCCGTGATGGGATCGTAATCCTGGCCGACCTTCAGAACGACCTCTTCAAGGCCGTTACCGTAGTTTGCCACCTTCACGATGAATGGTTTCTCCAGATTGGGCTGGAGGTTCACTCCCTCTATGACGTTCTCGCCCTCTTCGTTGGTCACACGCAGGTCAAAGGTCTGGTTGACATTGACGACCACGTAGACCACCTTGTTGAACCCTTCGCCGGTCAGATTGACGCCGACGACATATCTCTCCGTCCTGGTATCCACGGGTATCTTAATGCGTCCCGTTATGAAGATGTTGGACTCGAAGTCGAGTGGGATCTCATACTTCTGATATCCCTCTGTGTTATAGAACGTGAGGTTCCAGTGGAGCCTTATCTCGTAGGCGGTCGGTTTTATTATGTCCTCACCGTTGCCCAGATTGGATATCTGGACATGGAAGTAGGCCGAGTCACCCGGGTTCACCTTTACGCCCTCTTTCTCCAACACCACCGCGTCGAACTCGTAAACATGGTTTACGATCACCGTCAGCGGTGCTGTCGCATCCAGATTTGTAGCATCGACGATAACACCCCTGACATTGAGAACGAGCTTGCTGTTGGCCTGTGCCCAACCCGGGGCCTTGACCGTCAGAGGAACGTTCTTTGTCTGCTGGTTGAAGACCGGGATAGGATCGGCAGGATACCTGATGTCCCATCCGGACTGTTTGTTGTCAATGCTCAGAAGAACGTATATCACGTCCTTGTTTCCCAGATTCGTTATGGATATCTGGAACTCGACCGTGCCGTTCGGGTTGACGTACTTCGTGGAGTCCTCTACGCGGAGGTCCAGTTCGTGATGTTCACCCACGACGAGGATCAGCTCGTCGGTCTTGGTGATATCCTCGATATCGGACATCTTACTCAGTAGCGAGGTTGCCCGGATCACAACTGGCATCTTCGTGTCCTTCCTTGCGTCGATCGGACACTTTACCTTCAGCGTGAGGGTGGCGCCGGAATCAGCACCGAACTCCTTGAAGATGGGTGCGCTCAACGTCAGATCAGCAGTCATCGACTCGGTCTCCACGAAGCTCCAGTTCCAACCTGTGTCGGAAGGAGGTGGGTTCAACTGCAGATGATATGTGTCGTTGAGATTGCCCTTGTTCAGTATTGATACTGTATAATACTGGTCGGCTCCGGGATTTATCTTGTCCCACTTCTTGCCCACCAACGGGTCCAGCGCATCCACTGACGCCTGCTTGAGGTATATCATCTCGAAATCCACGAACAGGTCGAGTATCGATAGTGTAGTTGCGGTATCCCGTGCCCATTGATCTGTGGTAGAGTTCGCCGAAAGATTGATCCTCGCCATCTCGCCGATCTCACCCTCCCACGGAGCAGTGACCTCAAGCCTTACCGGTGCGGTCTGTTCCGATGCGAGCATGACGTAATTGGGGTTCTCGATCCCCTGGTCCTTGGGGAGGGTCAGCTTTGCAGCCCAGCCCTCTGGGACAGAATCATGGTCGAGCTCGACCATTATCTTGTCCTTGTTCATCTCGGAGATACCCTTTCCGGTATTCTCGATGGTCAGGTTGTATATGATGGTCTCACCGGGCTGGATGGACCTGACAAGGGGCTCTGCCCTTCCGTCGGGTCCGGTCCTGGGATAAAGGTCCACGCCGTAGGAGGTCTGGGGATTGTAGAACCCGGTCCTGTTCAGGTCATAGTGGAACTCCGGCCAGTCGACCTGGCCTGTCACTGCCCTTCCTCCTGCTGAGATGCACCAAACGTGCCCCTCCTGATCTCCGATGACTACCTCGAGCTGTCCGTCAAGGTCGATATCGGCAACCACAGGGGAGGAGATGCCTATGGGGGACTTGGTGTCATATACCCAGAGGACATCCTGGCTTGTTCCATCTCCAGGATAGGGGAAACCCTCATCTATTCCGTCGCTCGGGTCGCCATCAAAACAGAAAACCTTTCCGGAGTCGGACCCTATCACTATCTCCAGCTCATCGTCATTATCTATGTTCATTATGGCGGGAGATGACATACACCTTCCACCCGTATTGAAGGACCAGATGACGGAGTGGAACTCGGTGTTCAGAACGTACATGTTCCCATTATCCGCCCCGAATATGACCTCATAATCGAGGTGCTTCTCCTCCGGATCATCCTTTGCGACCTGGAGGTCGGCAACGGCGGGGGAGCTGAAGATCGAAGCGCGGGAGCTGCCTGTGGAAAAGTCCCATAGCTTCTTGTACTGATCATTGTAGACATACAGCTTTCCGCCCCAGCCAGTCCATGTTCTCGGGTAGCCCTCGGAGGAGCCCACGAACATCTCACAACCAGGATCGCCTGTAACGTTGGCGACCGCCGTGGTCGCATAGGTCTGGTGACCTGCGAGCCAACCGCTGGTCGTCTCGTCGTAGTTTGGCTTCCCCTCGGAGTTCTCTCCCTGCCTTACCCAGACACGAAGTCCCCTGTCGTGGTTACCTATGATAAGTTCGGTATCCCTCTCCTTGGAGGGGTCGGGGTTGATCAGCTCTGGTCCGTCCCAGAAGTCACCGTCAAGATCGTGTGCCACCACTGAACAGCCAATGAGGCCACCCTCACCGCCTGTTGGTGCTGACTCACGGAACACGGCGCCGCCGTCAACCTCGAAAGCCTCGATCCAACCGCCCCTGCTCTCGTCATCCGAGGCGAGCACGATCTCGAGGTCCTCCTTCTCTCCGGTCCACTCTCCCTCAAGGTCCGTGATACAGGCAGTGGAGAAGTAGTACCCGTTGGTCAGGCCTTTCTTCCACTGCTTCTGTCCATCGGACCCAAGACAGAGCGCTCCGTCCTTGACACCAATGATGACCTCGGGAGTGTCTCCCAGGTTCACATCTGCCGCGATAACGGAAGCGAAGATATGGGGTGGGTCAAAATCCAGACCAGAGGTCTGAGGCGTCTGACCCAGATAATCGATCACATCGTCCGAATATGGCTCGGGCCAGAAATATGACCCCTGGGAGCCGATGGCGTATATGTAGTCGCCAGCGGATGCAATGACTATCTCCAGATCGCCGTTGTTGTTCAGGTCCACAAGGGCGGGGGAAGAGAGGTACTCTCCCTCGGCCTCGTATAATGTCACTGACCATTCAAGTGAACCGCCGCCCGATCTCGTAAGGGAATCGTCCCTCAGAGGATCGCCGATATTGTTCACCGGTGCGCTGATGTCCGCCAGCTTCTCGAACAGCTCTCTTTTCTCGTTGAGCCACGTATCGAAAATTAGCTTGTCGACATCTGTCTCGTCCAGATAACGGTAGGCGAAAAACCCTCCGATCCCCACTGATACCAGCAAGAACAGTATTCCCAGGGTCAGCATCCAACCGTTTGGACGTTTGTTGATTTCTTCCATTTATTGAGCCTCCTTTCACAAAATTTACTTCTCTGGAGTATTTTCTCTGCAATATTTCCATCTCTACCTGTCATATAAGTATCTTACTGTACACGATTTGGAATGACATCGGCCCACACTACCTCCATTTCTCGGCGAGATATGTGGTTCCCTGGGGCCAACTACCAGGCAATAATAAAGTGTTTTGGAGGTTTCACTGACGGTTCAGTAGATGTCCAGGGACGGCCTGCTGGGCCCGATCTCCGCCTTTATCAGGGGCATGATCTTGTAAGGGAGGATGTTCTTGTTGATCGGGGTGACCTCAAGGATCCTCACGTCATCCCTTCTCCGGATATCCTGAAGAAGTGGGTTTCTGGATTTCTTGTGGAGGGTTAAAAGGAGAGGTTTCTCGGCCTCCAACGCCTCCTTGACGACCTGGACGAAGAGGGGAGATTCCACCTCCAGTTTTCCCACCTCATCGATCACGATCACCTCGGCATCCTCCATGGCCATCGAGATCGCCTTGACCCCGATGGAATCCAACGTCTCGATGTTGATGCCGTAATCGTGGTCTTCGAACTGGAAACGTGTCTCCGACGGGGAATCCTCATGTGCGAGCACGCCCTTATCGCCGTTTAAAAGATTGAGAACTGAAAAACCCTTCTTCACCCCATCCTCCAGGATGGAATCCGTCACCATTCCCCCCACCTTGACCTCCTCTGCCTGAAGCATCTGGATGACCTTCTTGAGAGCATGTGTTTTTCCTGCCCCGGGCAATCCGGTTATTCCGATCTTTATCCTCTTGGTCACCTTGCTTCACCAGCCAATCTCGATTAACGAATCGGAATATCAAAAGGAGATACAACCAGCCCTAATTAACTTATGGGGAAAGGGGAACACCTCCCATTTTCATTTACCCTCCGCATTATTGGGACTTCCCGAATAACATCACTCGATGGGAGGATGGGGGAAAAATATAATAGGAGTGCTATCTATGGTAAAAACAGGTGAAAAGGAATGGTAATTGGCTTTATCCTCATTAGCACAGCCCCCGCAAAGGAACACGAGGTGTTCAAGTCCCTTATGAACGTTGGAGAGATCGTTGAGCTCCACCCCCTCTTTGGAGAATACGACCTGATCGCAAAGATCGAGGCAAAGGATTTCAACACCCTTGGCCAGATCGTGGTGGAAAAGGTCCGGGCCATCCAGGGAGTGATAGACACAAAGACGCTGACCGGGATCAAGTTCAGCTGATCCGTCACGCTCTCCCCCTGATCTCGTATGTCCAGAGGGGGTAATCGCGGTCCATGAGAGGCAGTTCCATGAAAGAATACCCTCACAGGTCAACGGTAATCTTGGCCTTCATGATCCTGGCAGTGACCCTCACGTTCTGCGTGCCGGCCGCAGCGGCGCAGAATGATACCTCCTCCAGCCCCGTGAACGGGGCGGGGGAGTCGAAATCCGATTACCACAATAACCCGTGGACGTACCTGCTGTTCTCCTTCATCATGACCTTCGGCCTCGTATCGGTCCTTGCAGGGCTCTTCGCCCTGAAGTACGGCCAGAAGGGGTCTCGCAAGGTGGCCCTGCCGATGGTATTTGCCGGCATGGTCCCGTGGGGGGTCTGGTTCTATTTCAACTTCATCGCTCATGCGATCTATCCCAACGATACGGCCTTTGACATCATACACTGGGTCGCGGCACCACTTCTGAAACCGTTCATGGCGGTACTGGGCGTCGTTCTGGGAGCCGGCCTCGCCGTTTTCATATTCCTCACGGCGATCGTCAGGTCGTGATATCAAACCCTCGGACCTATCCGGGAACTATCCTATCCAGCGGGTACCTGGAGGCGCCCTCGTTGAGCTCAACATCACATTCGACCCTGGCGATCCTGTGGGTCCCTTTCGACGATATGCTCTCCTGGAAGAATCGTATACTGACCTCAACTGCCCCGGAATCGGATTCGATCGATATGGAGGCGGTGTCCGCATCCAGGTCGCCCGTCTGGGAGGAGAGCTCGGCCTTCAATTCACCAGGGGACACATCCTCACCTGAATCGTGGAAATGGTGTTTTATCGTCACGGACGTACCCGAGGTCAGCCTCAGGAACGGATCTCCATCCACCGTAACGAGCTCCATCTCTCCCCGTCCCAGGGTGACCTCCAGCTGATCCATGGATGTGATCAGGGGGCCTCCGGTACCCTCGTACACCAGAAGAGGGATGGTTACGGTGTAATTCTCGGCCGTCCTGTTCCCTGCATCCTGCCACTCCACACTGATGGAGAGGTCCCTCTGATACTCCATGGAATCGTCATCGACCAGCAGATAGATGGATAACACCACCATCTGGATCGATAACAGGACCCCGATTATCAGGGCCACGACATGCCAACGTCTCATTCATTGACCGCCTATGGTGAGATCCAGGTCACCCTGGAGAGCAGGCCTGACAGCAGGCTGAAGTATATCCATATCGTTAGCAACGATACGGAGGCTACCAACATCACTATTCTCGGCCTCTGGTTGATCGTCTCATTCGCAACCACGCCCAGCAGCATGAAGATCAGGATCATCCCGACGCCGGCGTTTATGAACGTGGCTCCGATCAGATACTGCATTGATGATATGTCCTGCTCGAGGTTCTCATCTTTCTCGAAGTCCTCGGGGTTATCGTCGTAATCATCCGGATCCGTGGGGAAGTTGATATAGGCCGTATTTGCAACGATAACCCCCAGGAACAGGGTCATCATTCCAACGACCAGGACCGTTGTAAGCCAGGCGGGTATCTTGAACTTCCTCTCCTCTACAGGCAAACTACCATCCATAGTAATAACCTCCATCGATGTTCGTAAGAAGCCTTGCAGGTCCTGCCATCATGAATATGGTCAGGAAGAACGGTATCAAGACGACCAGAAGGATCCCTGCTGCTATTCTGAGGCCTGTGGGAAAGGTGCTGCTGACCACGATCAATCCCACCTTGAATATGACCAGAAGAAGTCCGATCATCAGGATGGTCGAACCCATCATGTAGATGAAGGATGATACCTGGTTCCTTGTATCAACATCGTCATTGTACTCCTCTATCTCGTCGTAATCCGCACCACTTTGAGGGGACTCTGGTCTAAAGACTATCCCCGACAGGGAGCATATGGATGCGCCGACAATTATCGACATTATCCCGAATACCACGAGAAGATTGAGAATGCTCTGCCGATCGTATATCGACACTTTCGGAATAAGAGGCTTTGAACTCTTTCCAATGGGCACCTCGTCCTTCTTGGCAAAGGGATCGTAAGATGCAGTTGGTCCCGTCTCCGTGGTCCCCCCCATTGGTTGGGGAGGTGGGAGGCCCGACGGCGGGCTGTCCCAATTGTTATTCGCTTCAGGTATTTCATTCATGTTAACGCCCTCTACTCTTCTTCATGTCAAATGGGGAAAAGATATCTCCTCCCCGCATTGGATATGGTGAGGCCACATATTAAGATTTTCTGAGTCAATTGACGGTAAAAATAGGTTGGTCTCGGGTCAAATGCCGCCAAGAACGCTTCCCTCGGCACTGAACGATCCCAGGACCTCTCTCCCAAGGCGGGCCGGGTCAACGGCAACGACCTTCCC
Organism: Thermoplasmata archaeon; assembly: GCA_023145185.1. Classification (GTDB taxonomy): domain Archaea; phylum Thermoplasmatota; class Penumbrarchaeia; order Penumbrarchaeales; family Penumbrarchaeaceae; genus JAGLEG01. Next base: position 661 of record JAGLEG010000452.1, on the reverse strand, counting down.
CGAGCCGGCACTGGCCATCTTCCTTGCGGCATCCACGAAGGTGTCGTCCTCCGCCTCCAGCAGGAATATCGTGAAGTTGAGCTCACGGTACTTCCTGAGCTCCTTCACCTCGACGAGCGCCAGTTCCATCGAGAGCTCCAGGTCCCCCGCCACCGGCTTTCCCGCCCTGGATAGATATGCCTCTGGCAGGCCGTCGGTGATGAGGAACAGCAGATGTCTCTCCGACCGGGAGGTGTCGAACAGGGACCTTGCCATGGCGATGGATTCCTGGATGTTGGTAAAGCCCCTGGGCTCCATGGACATCACCTCCCTGAGGGTGACCACCCTGGGCCTCGTCGATACCGAGATGATATCCACCCGGTTTCTGGGGTCCTCCCTCTTGATCGCATGGGAGAGGGCCAGGACAGATCGCTTTGCTGCCTCAAGTCGGTTGTTCTCCTCCATTGACCCGCTGATATCTATCAGAAGGACCGCGTGCAGGTCGGACGTTGTGACCTCGCGGTAGACGACGATATCCTGGTCCTCGATATCCCTGTGGTTCGGATGCCTGATCCTCGCGTTCACAAGTGAGGTCAGGATGTCCATTCTGGTCTCCTCGTGAACGGTCCTGAGCCTTCCTTTCTCATATACCCCGGCGTCCGATATCTGATGCCCATGCAGG